>JAFGXZ010000334.1 GCA_016936335.1 Fidelibacterota bacterium | reverse complement strand
TCCTTTTCTTGTACAGGAATAATTTATAGATAATTCGTCAACCTTACAATCAGCTTTTTCCCAAACTTGATTCAGGATAAATTTTCAGATTATTTATAAATAATGATAATCGTCTTTGCCTCTTTCAAAAAAAATCAAGAAATTCAGCAGGTTCATGTGATTCTTTGGAGTATTCAAAAAAAAGCGGGTGTATGTCTGTTAATGATATGGGAGAAGTGATCGGATTTTGAAGAAATTATTACTTCTTATCCTGTTTTTGGCTGTCATTGTTTCGGGTGTGCTTATTTTGCGGAAAAATCCGGAAGATCAGCTGAAAAAGATCATTTATCCTTCTGAATACCGGGTAATGACGTATAACATTCATCATGGCGTTGGAACTGACGGAATGTACAGTTTGTCCCGAATCGTACGGGTTATCCGCGAACAGGCTCCACATATTATCTGTTTAAATGAGGTTGATTATAAAACTGAGCGCACCTATCGCGATGACCAGGCCCGGATTTTAGCGGCAGAATTGGGAATGGAATTCACATTTGCTCGCAACCTGTCGCTTCAGGGAGGCTGGTACGGAAATGCAATTTTATCAAAATATCCGATCTATTTCTCGGAAAATAAAATCCTTTTCAGGCGGGAGGGTGATGAACCGCGGGGAATGCTTCATGCGATTTTATCGGTGAATAATCGAAAACTTCATATCTACGGAACCCATCTAAGTACCGATTCACTACACAGCTCGACAGAACTTAAGGAATTATTAAATCATGCTCTGGATTGGGGCCTTGATGAACCTGCAATCATTTCCGGTGATCTTAATATGACACCGAATTCGAAGTGTATAAATGATTTGACCTATTATTTTTACGATGTCGGGGCGCTTGCCAAACAGGAGTATTTTACCTATCCCTCCGGCAGTCCGGAAAAGCGAATTGATTATATCTTTATGAATGACAAACTTGTTCCGTTCTCTGTTCAAACGATTGAAAATGATTATAGCCGTGTGGCCAGTGATCATCTTCCGGTTTTGGCGAAATTTCGATTTAAATAAACGATTATTATAAATTTCAAAAGAGGAGATTAGTCAGAATGCTGGATTTCTTAAAAGAATTGGGAATTGAGGAATTGAATTATGGTGCCAGCCTGGGAAACAGTGATGGCTGGATTAAAACCAATGGTAAGGAACTTGTCAGCTATTCGCCGATCGACGGAAAACCAATCGCAAAAGTCATTCAGGCGACAGCAGAAGATTATGAAACAGTTATCCGTGAAGCACAAAAGGCATATGCGACCTGGCGCATGATCCCGGCTCCTCAAAGAGGATTGATAGTCAGGGAAATCGGTGAAATATTACGCAAATATAAAGAGCCCCTGGGCAAACTTGTCACACTTGAAATGGGGAAAATTAAAGCCGAAGGCATGGGCGAAGTCCAGGAAATGATCGATATTGCGGATTTTGCCGTGGGGCAAAGCCGGATGCTGTACGGCTCCACAATGCACAGTGAACGCCCAAAACATCGCATGTACGACCAATATCATCCCTATGGGATTATCGGTATAATTACGGCGTTTAATTTCCCTGTTGCCGTCTGGGCCTGGAATTCCTTGATTGCGGCGGTTTGTGGGGATGTGAATGTGTGGAAACCAAGTTCCAAAGCGCCGCTTACCGCGATTGCGGTTCAGAAAATTATTGCTCCGATTGTCGATAAATACAACATTAAGGGAGTTTTCAACATGATCATCGGCAAAGGTTCCGACGTTGGTGAACTGATGATCAATGACAAACGCGTGCCCTTGATCAGCATGACCGGCAGTACTGCTATGGGCAAGCGAATCGGTGAAGCAGTTGGGAGACGGCTGGGACGCACCATCCTTGAATTGGGTGGCAACAATGCTATCATAGTGACTGAAGATGCCGATCTGGACATGGCTGTTCGGGCTACTCTGTTTGGTGCTGTTGGTACAGCCGGGCAGCGCTGCACATCGACCCGGCGAATCATCATTCAAAAGTCAGTAAAAGAAAAATTTACCGCCAGTCTTGTCAAAGCGTACTCCCAGGTGCCCATCGGTAATCCGCTGAACGACGGTGTACTTATGGGACCGGTGATTGACCAGGCTGCCGTTGATCTGATGATGGCAGCCATCGAAAAGGCAAAACAATCCGGTGCAAAATTGCTATGTGGAGGCAATGTTCATAAAATTGATGGTCTTGATGGCGGATTTTATGTTCAGCCGACGATCATGGAAGCAAAGAATGATTATGCTATTGTTCAGGAAGAAACCTTTGCACCGATTCTTTATATTATCGAATATGAAAAATTCGATGATGCCATTCGGATTCATAATGATGTCCCGCAGGGATTGAGTTCAGCGGTTTTTACATCATCGATGCATTATCAGGAGCAATTTCTGTCACACATGGGGTCCGATTGTGGAATTGCCAATGTCAATATTGGTACATCGGGCGCTGAAATCGGCGGTGCTTTTGGTGGTGAAAAGGAGACAGGTGGCGGCCGTGAATCCGGTTCCGATGCCTGGAAAGCCTATATGCGACGACAGACAAACACGATTAACTGGGGCAAGGAATTGCCATTGGCTCAGGGTATTAAGTTCGATATCGATTAATTTCTGTGTTAATACAGGGGAAACGGCCCATTTTATCGTTTTTGGGGATCATGCAAAGGACAGGAACTTTACCTGTCCTTTGTTTATAATAACTGCTAAATTCAGGACATGAGCAAAGGTATTCTTTACATCGTTTCAACGCCCATCGGGAATCTGGATGATATTACCCTGAGAGCAATTGATATTCTAAGAACTGTCGATATTATTGCCTGTGAAGATACCCGTCATTCTGCAAAGCTGCTGAGTCATTACGAAATTCAAACAAAGAAAATTAGTTATTATGATGAAGTCGAGGATAAACGCAGCGGTACGCTGATCCGTATGCTTGAATCGGGAAAAAACGTTGCGTTAATTTCCGATGCCGGAACTCCGGGTATTAGCGATCCGGGTTATCGCGTCATCCAAAAAGCCGTCGAGGCAGATATTTCAGTAATTCCGGTGCCGGGACCTTCATCATTATTATCGGTGTTGGTTTCTTCAGGATTTGCCACAGATCGTTTTACCTTTGAGGGATTTTTACCTCGCAAGAAGGGGCGTAAAACCCGACTTGAAGAACTTGCCTTGGAACCTCGTACGATGATTATATTTGAAAGCCCGATAAGATTACTGAAAACACTGGGAGATTTATCCACCTATTTTGGAGATCGGCGGATTGTTATCGGTCGTGAAATGACTAAATTTTTCGAAGAATATGTCCGTGGCAGTATTCCGGAAGTCATCAGCCATTTTGAAAAGGCAAAACCCCGTGGCGAATTTGTACTGGTGATTGAGGGTCTGACCCGCAAGTTGAAAAGATCAATTTCTGAATAATTTACTATCCATACCATGAATAATAATCATTCGCTTGTTGCTGTTGTAAAATGTCAGACCTATAAGAGGGAAGATGTCCAATTAGCTGTTCACAAGGGGATTCAATTAATCGGTGGGCTTTCAACGATATTTTCCGGTAATGAACAAAAGCTATTATTAAAACCAAATGCCCTGTCCGGTAAAACTCCGGATAAATGCGTTACAACACATCCGGAAGTGTTTCGGGCTGTTGCTCAACTACTTCAGGAATCATCTTTTCATCTGTCTTATGGCGATTCGCCAGCCGTGGGAAAAATCAGCACCGTTTTGGCTAAAATTGGCATAAAACCGGTTGCTGATGAATTGAATATTCCATTGGCGGATTTTGAACAAGGGCGGATGGTCTCATTTCCTGAAGGGCTTCGTATCAAACAGTTCAAACTGGTGAATGCTGTCAGTGATTGTGACGCTATTGTCAGTCTGCCAAAATTGAAAACCCACAATCTGACCCGAATGACCGGGGCAGTGAAGAATCAGTTTGGTTGTGTTGCGGGATTTTCAAAACCGGAATTTCATGTTAAACTACCCAGTGCTCAACATTTTTCCGAAATGCTGGTGGATTTGAATCATCTTCTGAAGCCGAAATTATTTATAATGGACGCGATTCAATCTATGGAAGGAAACGGTCCCGGAAGTGGTGATCCGGTTAATACTGGATTTCTCATGTTCAGCACGGATCCTGTTGCAATGGATTCCATTGCTTGTCTTATATTGAATATTCAACCCGATAGGGTTCTGACGAATAAAATTGGTGCGGAAACGGGCTTGGGAATTTGCGATACAAACCGGATTCGGATTGTTGGCGATGATTGGCATCAGTTTGTTAAAAAAGATTTTAATATTTCCAGAGGACCTCAAATTGAAAGTGGCTCATCATGGAAGTACAGATTTGCCCGAAAATTATTGACATCAAAACCAGTAATTGATCCGAAAGTTTGCCGGTGCTGTAATATTTGCGTCGAACAATGTCCAGTAGTTCCGAAAGCCCTGTTCTGGAAGAATGAGAACCATCCTCAAGCACCGGTATATGATTATCAAAAATGTATTCGTTGCTATTGTTGTCAGGAAGTTTGTCCTTATGGTGCGATCAGGGCTCGAATACCGTTATTCAGAAAAATTTTCGATTTAATATATCCATTTTAGTGAGAGATTATGATTCCATTTTATCTGTTAGAAAGTTTGCTGTTTCTGATATTTGGATTAATGTTGGTATTTAAAAGCGTTCTTGTCAGAAATCTTCTTAATTATCTCAGGGAAAAGAATCTGTATATTATTCCGGGAATCATTGAAATAATATTAGGACTGCTAACGCTGTATTTTCGTCATGAAACCAAATTCGGTTTTTTTGTTTTTCTTGTTGGTATTCTGCTTTTCATTGATGGCGTATTCTATCTGCTAATGTCTGATAAACTCAGTTCGACAATCGAATGGATACAGAAACTTGAAGATAAAAGTTATCGGTTATACGGTTTGTTTATCATTATCACTGCGGCTGGTCTGGCAGCTTCGGCATTTTTTCTAATTTAACTTTCAAGGATATATGAGAAAAAAGATACTTGCTTTGCTGATAGCTTTTAATAGTCTGCTTATCAGTGAAAATTTATCCAAGCAATATTCTGATTTTGGCGATCTCATTTTTTATTCGCTGGAAACAGCGCCGTTCCCTCATCCCAAACGATCAAATGGGCACAATTACGATGGTAAATTCTATAGTGCTGAAGATCATTATCAGAGCAATCGTGTGGCTGTATTTATTCCGAAAGATTTCCGGAGTGATGGCAAGATAGATTTTGTCGTTCATTTTCATGGCTGGTGGAATAGTGTGGATAGTGTGCTGGTCTATTTCCGGCTTATTGAACAGTTCACTCAGAGTGGTAAAAATGCAATTCTTGTGGTTCCCCAAGGTCCCTTGAAGGCACCGGATTCCTTTGGTGGAAAACTTGAGGATGAGAACGGTTTTTCGAACTTTATGAATGAATTAATTCAGAGATTAGTTGAAGATACGTTGGTTTCATCAAAGAAGCCGGGGACAATTATTTTATCCGGCCACAGTGGCGGATATCATGTTATTTCCTATATTTTGCTTCGGGGTGGATTAACTCGGCATATCAAAGAAGTGTTCCTATTTGATGCCCTCTATGGTCAAATGCAGAAATTCTGTCATTGGATTAAAAATTATAACGGTAAATTGATCAATATATATACGGAAAATGGTGGCACGAAATGGGAAAGCGAAGCCATGATGGAAGATTTTAATCACTGGAAAATACCCTATTACAGCTGCATGGAAACCGAATTAATTGATAATCTTCTAAGAGAATCAGAAGTTACGTTTATTTACTCGGGAGATGGGCATAATGAAGTTGTTCATCTCCATAATTCTTTTCGCCATTTTCTATCGGCAAGCCAGTTAAAAGATAAATAAAAACCCGGAATATTTGTAAAAAACTGTTGACAAGTACCTTTGTAAATAATATATTGTCACATTAGTAACTCAGATGTGAACTACACGAAATATGGCATAATTTAAAATTAATGAAACAAAGAATTCTATCGGGGCTGTTTTTTGGTTTGATCATTTCTTCAATGCTTGTTTCATCATGTACAGAGCGATCAAAAATTACAGCAGTTCCCGACTGGGCAATTGACGCGATATGGTATCAGATCTTTCCTGATAGATTTTATAATGGGGACAAAAGCAACGATCCGACAATTGAAACACTGGAAGGTACCTGGCCTTATGACAAGCAGACCGAATGGGCGATTATGCCCTGGACATCGGACTGGTATAAATTGCAACCCTGGGAGTTGAAAAACGCACGGGGTTTTTATTATAATGCCCAATTGCGTCGTTACGGTGGTGATATACAGGGAATAATCGATAAACTTGATTATCTGCAGGATCTGGGTGTCAATTCATTGTATCTGAACCCGATATTTGAGTCCGCTTCCTCTCATAAATACGGCGCGACAATGTATCATCATATCGATAATAATTTTGGTCCTGATCCGCAAGGGGACATCCTGATCTGGCACCGGGAAATCGCGGAGAATCCGGATACCTGGGAATGGACATCGGCCGATAAGTTGTTTTTAAAACTGGTTGATGAAGTCCATAAACGGGACATGAAAATCATTATAGACGGTGTTTTTAATCATGTTGGTTTGTCGTTTTGGGCATTTGAGGATGTAAAGAAAAAGGGTAATGCCAGCAAGTTTCGGGATTGGTTTGTTATTAAAGCTTTTGATGATCCCGCGACTCTGGAAAATGAGTTTGAATACCAGGGTTGGTACGATATATTGGATTTACCGGAGGTTCGGGAAGATGAAAACGGACCTTGTGAAGGATTTCGTCAGCATATTCACGATGTCATCAGGCGTTGGATGGATCCGAATGGCGATGGTGATCCATCGGATGGCATTGATGGCTGGCGCCTGGATGTGGCGGAAATGGTTCACAAGGAATTCTGGCGTGATTTCCGGGTTTGGGTCCGTGACATTAATCCTGAAGCCTATCTTACCGGTGAAGTCTGGTGGGAGAATTTTCGGGATAATATTATGTTCGATACTTCTCCATGGTTGCAGGGCGATATATTTGATGCAACGATGAATTATCGTTTCGCCGATGCAATGTTAAAAGCATTTGTGGATCAAAAAAACCAAATTCTGCCCAGTCAGTTGGACAGTTTGTTAATGTTTATCCGGGCAAATTATCCTGAAAATAATCAAAAAGTCTTACAGAACCTGATGGCCAGTCATGATACTGAGCGTTTTGCATCGATGATGGCCAATCCTGATCGCTGGATTGATCATGCATCCAATCTCAATTATGATGAATTATTTGAAATTCGTAAACCAACTGCAGAAGAACGCAAAATTCAAAAGACAATCCTGGTTTTCCAGTTTTGCTATTTGGGTGCGCCATATATTTATTACGGAGATGAGGTCGGGATCTGGGGTGCTGATGATCCGGATTGCCGTAAACCGATGCTATGGTCGGAATTCAATTATGAAGATGAACGGGTCCATGTATTTGATTTAAAGAGACCGATCGATAAAGTTGCTCCCGACATGGAACTGTTTGCTTATTACCAGAAATTGTGCAATATGCGTAATTCATATCCCAGCTTGCGGAGAGGCTCATTAGAGATAATATGCGCTGATGATGAAAAAGCACTTTATGGGTTTGAACGCCAATATAAAGATGAGGTCATCCGGGTTCTTTTCAATCTGTCAGATAGAGATTGCAGCATTGATTTTCAGAATTATTTTTGTAATGATAAATCCAGCTGGTGTCCATTACCGATTTCTCCTCGTTTCGACGCTAAAATCCGGGCGAAATCGTTTATTATTGCCCAAAAAATGATGAATTAAGTGTAACGGATAATATTTATTGAACATCATAAAGATATTGATTGAAGTGACATCAAATTAATAAAAGGGAATATGGATTGAGACATCTAAAGTTTTTACACAAATGGTTTATCGGTCTCATTGTGGTTTTAATTCTCTTCGCTTTGTCCGAGCCTGGATTTTCCGGCACAAGCGGAAAAATCGTTGGGCGAGTCACAGATGCCAGCACCGGTGAGCCACTTTTTGGGTGTAATGTGATAATTGAAGGCAGCTATCTGGGTGCTGCCACAAATGCAGATGGAGAATATTTAATTTTAAATGTTCCTCCGGGCGATTACCGGGTTAAAGCCGGAATGATTGGCTATAATAC
>JAFGXZ010000047.1 GCA_016936335.1 Fidelibacterota bacterium | reverse complement strand
ATTGGCGCCGGTGGTGTTCCCGGCGGCAGCATCATGCTGTTGTTTATTATTCTGCAGACAATGGGCCTGGACAGCACTCAGACCGCTGTTATCGTTGCATTGGCTATGGGCATTAATCCAATCCTCGATATGTTCGAAACCGCCAATAATGTCACCGGCGATATGGTCTGTACATATGCCGTTGCCCATAATGAAAAACTAATCGATTAATATCTTAAAAAAATTTCCACTGATTTTCAGGATTGAATAAAATCCTGCAGCTGAGATTCCGTTTTCCGAATGATATCCGAACTCATTTCCTGCTCAATCAGTAAACCATTCCGAATGAAATACAGACACGTTTTAATCACATCAAGTTTCGACCAGCGATTCAGCATCAGGGCATAGAGATCCAGCTGGGCGTTGTACTTTGTCATTGTTGCACTATCGGGATAATCCCGAATATGATCGGATTTGAAATCCACAATGATATATTGATCGTTTTTTGTTTTCAGCAATAAATCGATTTTACCTTCTATCAGGGTATCAAAAAGCCAGGCACTTATATCAATTTCCCGGAAAACCGCAACGGACTCTTCGATATACCTTGAAAGCGCGTTTTCAGCATGTAAAAATTTTTGACCCCATTGTACAAACAGCTCCTGCATTTTTTGCTCTTCTTTAACGTCGATAGAGTAAGGCTTCATTAATTGTTCGGTGTATGCGCTTAGCATTTCAATCTTCCGAAAATCCCACCATGCAAAAGCCTGATGAATAATCGTCCCGATTTCCAATGCTGATAATGATGTAACAGACTCAAATATATTTCCGGTGAATTGGTATTTTTCATAAGAAGGTATTTCTCCGAGAGTCCGGTTTATCCAGGCCGCAAAGGCGGTCGGGGTTACTTTCTTAAATTGCTTCCTCACCGGTAATGGACGGATCAGCCGTTGTATTTGCTCTTTCTGGTCAGAAGTCAGTGGTTGTTGAATATCCGTTGAATCTTTTTGAAAACCAGCATATAATTCCACTGCTTCTGACATTGAACACTCAGATATCTGAACACCGGAATTGTCTGTACTAAAAAAGGATTTAAGATTTGACCATAAGGATCCTGAGCCGGTTGCCGATTTGTTAATCGCCGATAACAACAAGTAGGATTCTGCCCGGGTGGCTGCAACATACAGTATACGTTTTTCCTCGGCAGCTTCCCGGTCTCTTTCTATTTGAGACAGAAGTTGATAATAAAACCCGCGATTATCATCAAAGACTGTCTTTAGACTGAACGCAATATGACCGGAATTGTCACATAAAAGCCGGCTGTAACTACTCCTGCGTTTCGCCGCCAATTCAGGAATAACGACAATCGGGAATGCTAATCCCTTTGCGGCATGGATTGTCATAATGGTAATACTGTTTTCGATTTCCGAACTGAGATTGGCTTCCCCTTCACGGACTTGCATGCTTTGATAAAGTTGAATCCGTCGAATATAATCTATCGGACTGATATCTTGTGAAATACTCCATTCAATAGCCAGGTCCACGAGTTTCAATACATTGGCAATGCTCTGTTTCTCATCAGGAAAAGCGGCAAGTACAGCGAGATATCCCGTCGATTCCAATATTGTCTGAAGCAATTCGGCCGTTGTCAGAGAAGTCATTTTTTCATGAATCTGATTGTACAAATCAAGAAATTTCTGAAATTGTACAACGATTTCGGAATCCAGCGATTTCTGATACTCTTTATCTTTATTAATTAATTTTTGAATACCATCCATCAAACCGTTTTCTGTCGCAAGTGCCATCAGGGTATCGTCACTCATTCCGATCATTGGTGAACGCAGTGTTCCAATGAGGGCAACTTCATCATACCAGTTAATCAAAATTCGCAAAAAATTGAGAACATCCAGCACTTCGCGACGCTCATAAAACCCAACGCCCGAACTGACATAATACGGCACCCCTGCCTGGTTCAGAACACGTTCCAGGTTCTCCTGGTGCGTCCGAGATCGCAATAAAATTGTAAAATCCCGCCACTCCGGTTTTCGTAAAAATCCGTCTTTATTCTTAATAATTTCCTGTCCGCAAAGGTTTTTTATACCATTGATGACATTTATAAATTCTGCATCGATTTCCGACAGACCTGAAAATGTCTCATCATCTCCTTCATCCGGTTTAACCAACAGCAGTTGAACCGGTGTGTTTTTCGTTTTTGTTTTGTCGTGAGAATCAACGGGTTTATCATAGCGTACATCGTATTCGGGGACTGTCTCCGGACGATTAAAAAGAAATTCAAAAAAGTAGTTGAAGAAATCATTCAGAGCTTTGATGCTGCGATAATTTTTGGCGAGATACAGCAGTGGTTTTTGATGTCTGTAGCCGTTAAATATTTCCACTTCGGCGCCGCGAAAACGATAAATCGACTGTTTTTCATCACCCACATAAAAGGTTATCAGCGACGGATTCAAACTGCAGATGGCGGTTAATATCCGATCCTGGACCGGGCTGATATCCTGGAATTCATCAACCAAGAGGTGTTTAAATCGATTAGCATATGCTCTGGCAGTCTCACTTTTTGATTTGAAAAAGATTTCTGTCAAGATTTCCAGTCCATTGAAATCAACTGCACTTTCACTATTGAGTACCTTTCGGTAATAATCAATCCAGAGCAATGCAATTTGTGAAAAATTGACCAGTAATGAGGCATTTTTTTGCTCCAGCTCATCATCAAATGCAAACAAGCGATCCTTAATGCTATCCCAAACCGACCGAAGAAAATGGTGCTTTTCACGCATCTCTTCCAGTTCATTTCCCCATTTGCTTTTTTGCCCTCTATTATTCAGACTGAACGCTTTACTTAAAGAACCATCTCTCAATTCACCGGGAATCCGGCCGTTTTTGACCTTTTCAATCGCGTTCAATAAAATCGTTTTGGCACAATGAAGTTTGTCATCAGAATCACTGGCATTGTGCAATTCCAGAAACTTGCAGGCATCGACAACGGCGTTTGTCGAAAATGCCTCTTGTAATAATGTTAACGTATATTGCTGATAATAATGTTTAGTCTGAGAATAGATGTCGGTCTGGGTGGATGTTGAATTGATTTTTAGCAGTTCTGCAAAATCAACTTGATTCTGCCAGAGGATGTTCAGCATTTCACGAATATGAAGCAGATCAAAATAGTTCATTAACGCCTGGACTGGTGAATCCGGTTTGTTCAGTTCTTTATGGAGAAAATTTTCCAGAGTTTCCTTGCGCAGTATCAATTCTTCCACTTCATCGATAATTCTGAATTGCGGATCGATACCGATTTCTTCACTATTTTCCTGGAGCACTCTGGCACAAAAACTGTGAATTGTCGAAATTGGGGCCGAATTTAGTTGGTCCAGTAAATTTTCACCGATATTCGCTGTTGACTGATTGAGTGATCGAAGGGAATAGCGAATCCGTTCCTTCATTTCAGCTGCCGCTTTTTCAGTGAAAGTAATTGCCACAAGTTCATTAATTGTTGTATTCGTTCGCTGAAGAATATTAATAGCGCGATTTACCAGAACCCTGGTTTTGCCGGTTCCGGCTGATGCTGAAACCAGGAAGGATCGATCAATTTGTTCAATCGCAATCTTATCATCACATAAATTTTCTGTTTTCGATTCCAAATTAATTCCTTATTACTTGAAAAAAGTTTATAAATTCTCTAAAATTACGCTCATCAACATGGGGAGCAATTGTGCCAGTATATCAATTATTCAGCAATGAGTGGATCAGTTTCGGGATTTTCCTGGCTATCATCCTTGGTTTTGTCGGTTTCAGCGAAGTTCTGCGGAAATCCTTTAATATATCCGGTGAAAACACCCGCCAGTTCGTCCACGTCGGAGTTGGGTTGCTGGTTACCAGCAGTCCGTTCTTGTTTGTATCAGGCCTGCAACCGGCTGTTCTGGCTCTCATTTTCATCGTGCTGAATGCCGTCGCCATTAAAGGCGACCAAATGAAGGGGATGCATACGACTGAACGTTTTTCACTGGGCACCGTATTCTTTCCATTCTCCTTTTTAATATTGATTCTTCTCTACTGGAAATCCAACCCGGCAATTCTGATTATCGGAATGCTGGTCATGGCGCTTTCCGATCCACTGGCATCGATCGTCGGAACCCGGAAGAAAAATCCGAAACAGTATCTTTTCTGGCGGGATATCAAATCTGTTTCCGGGTCTATGGTTGTTTTCATCAGCACCTTTATCATTGTTCTAATCAGTCTGCCAATTCTCACTCAACTGGAAAGCAGAGCAGCATTGTCAATCAGCAGTCTGCTGTTGATTGGTTTTTCAGTGTCAGTCATTGCTGTGCTCAGTGAATCCATCTCTTTTGCCGGTTCTGATAATCTGACTGTTCCTCTATTTACCGCTTTGATTCTCGACATAATGCTAAAATCCAGCCTGGCGCAACAGATCACGGTTGTTGGATGGATATCCTTTTCCTTTTTGCTTGCCTATCTCGCTTATCGGTTAAAGGCACTTACCCTCGGTGGTACTGCCGGTGCCATGCTTCTGGGGTCGATCGTCTTTACAATCGGTGGAATTTATTGGGTAATCCCAATGGCCACTTTCTTTGTCTTGTCATCGATTCTTTCAAAAATCGGCAAGCTAAAACGCACAATCCTGAAAGGCATGGTCGAAAAGGGCAGCCAACGCGATATCCTGCAGGTTTACGCCAATGGCGGTGTTTCACTGATCATGGCAATCCTCTTTCACTTTACCGGAAACGATCTATTTTACCTGATGTTTCTCGGTTCACTAGCCGCTGCCACGGCTGATACCTGGGGAACGGAAATCGGTATATTTTCCCGCAGCGAACCCCGTCATATTCTCACCTTCAATAAAGTACCAACCGGTACTTCCGGCGGTGTCACGGCACTTGGTACATCGGGATTTTTAATGGGTGCCGGTGTTCTGACACTCAGTGGCATCTTCCCAATTTCCGGTTCCATCTTACAGTTATTCATCATTGTGGCCATCAGCGGAATTATCGGCGCATTGATTGATTCGATTGTCGGTGCTACAATTCAAGCCCAATACAAATGTCCCCATTGTCAAAAAACGACGGAAAAATTACTGCATTGCAACAGTTACAAAACAACGCTTATTTCCGGTATTCGATGGATCGACAACGATGTCGTTAATTTTATCTGTACCAGCTCCGGTGCGTTGTTTGTACTGCTTTTCTGTAATCTTTTTATTTAAATCACTCATCCGTATCACTCATCATCTCAACTGTCCGTGTATCAATCCGGCATAGCTCATAATATGCACATTTTCCATGTTGACAGCGTTTCTTGATATCGTAAGGTTTCAGAAAGAAATCACCTGCATATATTTTCCTGAGTAATAAAACCACTGTTTCATGGGTCTTTTTTATTAATTCGTCAATTTCCGAATAAGAAACCGGCTTCATCCGTTGATATAAGGATTTCGAAAAAATCCCTTTTGTGATCCGGCCTTCGTTGAATATATAGGAATATGCTCCTGCAAAGGGAATATCTTGATGCAATTGTCGGTATGCCAACATGTAAAACGGAATCTGAAAATGGATACCTTCACTAAGACCCCTGACAGGGTCTTGCACGGAACTCTTTGAGCGTTTATATTCAATAATTGTGATATGATTATCCTGACGTCGATCAATCCGATCAATTTTCAATTTAAATGGTACAGACAATTCCCCGTCATCCGTCAACAGAGGAATCGAAAATGAAAGCCGGCGTTCAAACTCAGCCGGGTAAAACTCGGTGTCAAGCACTTCTATCTCACGGTCAATTAACAGCTTAAGCCCACGTTTAAGGTCGGTCAGTTTTTTATTCCAAACCGATTCATCAACATAGGCAAAAACCGATCGATAATTTTGATGAATAAATTTCAGAGCCGCATTAATTTCAACACTCAGATCTCCGGTAATGAACGTTTTCCATTCTTTGAAATTTTGGGGGCCGGCATTTTTTAGAAACGATTCAAACAGGGCATGAATCAGCAATCCATCGGTCAGCGGAGAAATTTCCGCCAGAGGCTCTTCAATTGACTCAATTTTCCAAATGGATTGACATAAATATAGAAAGGGACACCAGGCGTACTGCTGCAAACGAGTTACGGAAAGGGGCTTCTGAAAACAGTTTTTCCGGTGTTCCAGGTAAGACAAGCGTCCGTTCCAGGCATCCGCGATCCGGTCTTTTCGTCGCCTTTCCATATCAATCCGAATTCCGATATCGGAACGATTTGGCGCTTTCAAAATACTGTTAAAAAATTGCTGATCCTGATCGCTCCAGTGATAATGTAATTTATTAAAAAGAACTTCCTGTGGAGATATGGCCATTCCGATTTCCGGAATTACCAAAGCCGGTGAAATTGCTTCATACCGAATTGATTTACACAATGTGGCATGATTAAAAAGGTTTCGGATTTCGTCCAGAAAGGATGACGCCGGTAGGCTGCGTCCATTACTGTCGAATTGGGGATAAGTAATCAACAGGCGCCGATTTGTTCGGGCTGCCAGGTTATAGTACAGAAATTTCTCTTCCTTGATATCCGATTCCGACAACCGCAATAATTCCATATCTGCGGTTTGATTTATCCGTAGTCGCCGGCGACTGTTCAGGAGCGGATTTTCACGGCGACTAAGCGGAAATTCTCCTTCAACCAGCCCAAGCAATACCACTGCATCGAAACACTCACCCTGAATATCTATAATATTGCCAATTGTAATTCCGGTATCTTGCTGATTGTCCGATTTTGGTAACATCAGATTCATTGTCAGATTTTTCAGAGCCATATTAAAATGCCGTAGATCTACAGTATCGTCCGAGTTAACCAAACCAGATAGGTTTCTGAAGACATTTTTCATTATGTTGAAAATAATATCGACTGAATTGTCTGTAGAATTCCTCACACCATATTTTTTTAGAAGGTTTTGAACAATCTGAATATACTCAGACCAGGATGCCGATGATGGTAAACTGATATCATCTAATAACTGTCGAAGAACCGGTAATAAAACACTAAAATCATCCAATTCCCTTCTTAGGATGCTAATATCGTTGGAATCATCGTCATCAACAGCTATAACGGTCCGTATAAATTCCTGCCGCTGGGTTAATTGCGTCAGCCAGCTTCCTTTACTGAATGACAATCCCCAGGCTGCTGATTTATATTCAAACTTCTGAATAACATCGGCACCATAATAATGACGAACCTCTGCAAATCGGGTCAGATCAATAATACTGTCCCGGCTGAAATTTCGCTCATTAACCTCAAACACTTTCTGGACGATTCGCAGCAATGTTGATTCTGACAGTAATTGTCCATTACCAGCAACAGTAATACCGGCGCCCGGGAATAAAAGGCGAATCAGTTTTGAATAATCGTAACAACCCCTAAAAACCACCGCGATATTTCGTGGTTCTATTCCATCGTATATCCATTTCTTGACAGTCCTTGCGGCGGCATCGACTTCCTGCCGGCGGTTGGGGCAACGTAACAGCTTGAGAGAAATGTTTTGCCAATCAATGCAAAATTTTGAAGGTTCAATGTCCGGCTTGTTGCTGTTGTTTTGATAATGTTGCACAAACAACTGATCAATAATATCGGAAATTGATTCCGGTTTCACTTGTGAAACTGTGGTGCTACAATAATCCCGATTTCCGATTATCTCAGACACTGGCTTCAGGTACTGCAGAGCCGGATGACCCGTATTTTCGGGGAAGTAAAGCGTGGTTTCCGGATACCGCCCAATCAAAGAATTTAAAATCTGTTGTTGAACCGGGCTAAATTCATAGAATCCGGCTACAATCAACCGATCCCCGGTTGGATAGTACCGATCACTTTGTAAATATTCGGCGAGCAGCATCAGCAACGTCGGTGATGATGCCAATCGCCGTTTGGTCGCGATATTGATAAAAGCATTAAGACATTCAACATACGGAGCAATATCGGAAGCCACTTTGGCTATAGCATTCAATTGATCAATGGATTTGCCTGATTCACGCAGTTCGGTCACAATTTTAAGAATCAATGACAGTGATCCCGGCTGTATTTTATGAAACAAATGTCGTTTTTTTTTCAACAACAAATAAAGCAGCAGCCATTCTTCACCATGGCCGATTATCCCAAATGCCTGATGATCAGCATCCAGCATCTGATTCGCCCAGGTAAAGTAGGTTCCAAAATGCATCTGACCGGGTAATACAGTATCGGCATTCCGGATTAATGTTTCTTTTAGGCCGGTCAGATAGTGTACCGACGGTAACAGGAAATCTATTTTCTTCCCGCGTTTCAGCTCCGGTAAAACCGACTCTGAAATATGCCGGGGTAAATTACCGGACACAGGATGATAAACGATATTTAATCTTGCCATGGTACCGAAATCTAATTGAAATCCCTTTCAGAGCCAAGAGTTATGCTGAGATTTTTCCATATATTTCTTCTAAACGGTTGATATTAAGGATACTCCCGGGAAAAATAATAAAAAAACTTTTGCTATGTTCAACTTTTTATTATAAACTGTGGCGTTATTTGATTTGGAGAAGTATCAGAATGATATTTTATCCAAGAGGAGTCGTTTAATCACAAATTTACGTCCCTTCTCACGTGAATTCCAATGTTCAAATTTCACAGGTAAAGTTGCTATTGCATCTCTCCCTTTCGAATAAAACATTAAGCCACAGTGAGAAGAATCGCAAGGAGACATGCATGGAAGGTAGTAAGCTTTACGTGGGGAATTTGAAATATTCCGTCACCAATGAACAGCTTGAAGAATTATTCAAGGGCCATGGCGAGGTCAAGAACGTCAACATAATTCCCAATAAGGGCTTCGGATTTGTCGAAATGGGCACCCCCGAAGAAGCTGAAAAAGTAAAAGAAGAATTCGATGGTAAGGATTTCGACGGACGCACACTCAGAATCGATGAAGCACGTCCACCGAAGCCGCGGTTCTCGAGAGATTCCAGCCGTCGCTATTAATCGTCGCGCTTAATCTACTATAATAATAATAAGCCATTTTCTTTACCCTTTAGTTTTAAAGGGCAGGAAGTGGTTTATTTATTTGGTATCAATCAATTTATAGAGCCTGTCCGAAGGACGAATTACGGTTGATAAAGGGATAGTTATTCGCTCACCCTTGTGGGCTTTTTGAACCGGGTTTTCGTTTACCCAAATTTCGTCGATAATCATTTCAATAACACCGGTCGTTGGACCAGTAATTAAAATTCGATCCCCGATTTCCAAACTGTTTGTATCAATGATGAATTCAGCGATTTGCGATTTCCGAAAATAATTGACACCTTTGCCGATGTAAACACGTCGCCGGGTTGCCTTTGAGCCATATTTTTCACTCCATTCACCCAGGCGCTGACCAAGATAGTATCCGTTCCAGAATCCCCGGTTAAAAACCGTCTTAAGGCGAATTTTCCAGTTATT
>JAFGXZ010000333.1 GCA_016936335.1 Fidelibacterota bacterium | reverse complement strand
GTCATCATGGCGCCCCTATGCGGGGCAAATACGGTTAGAATATCATCAGAACTTATCAGCAGTTCTTTGTCACCATCGACATCAATATCCAACTCTGCCACATGGAAACCCGGACGTTTTTCAAATTTATTCAGGAGCCGTTCGCATTTAAGTAATTCCACATACAGTGCATGCCGTAGATGGGGCAGATACAAGCCGCCGAAAATACCGTGCCAATACGCGCAATTACACATGCTGCGCCAGAGATGATCGCGGGCGGTTTGCAAATCGTTTTTATCTGCCGGAGTAACTTTTTTACCCTCGATTGCATGATAGCGGTCGGACAGATGCTGCATCTTTTTCTGAATCCAGTTAGCCTCATCGTATTTGAACAGAAAATTGCGCCAGATACCCCCTTTGATAAATGGTTTAACTTCGTCACTGCGTTCCTGACCTTCAAATTCTTTTACAAGATCATCAAATTTCTCACTGGCCTCCCAGGGCAGTGACCACTCACTCATTTCAAAATAGGAGGCTGTCGGCAGGTAGATCCGGCCTTTTGGGGAATGCCCGGAATAGTAATCTGCAAAGGTTTGAGTCTTTAGCCAGTCACTGTTTTCTTCCAGTGTTTTCAGAAAATCCCGGAGCCAGCCTTGCTCGAATACTGTTGTATACGTTCCGGGCCAGACTCCGAATTTTTCACCATCATCAGCCATCACGATGGCATTACTGGCATCCTCAGTAACATATTGTCGCAAATGGTCGATGGTTTCCTGGGGATCTTTAAAGGGAATTGCATAACGCAATTTCTGACTGATGGGAAAAATCGATAAACCATAACCCTGTTCTTCGGTAATAAAATGACCGGTCAGATCCTTTTCCATTTTACCAGTTCCCAGAAAATGGTAATCATCCACGGTAATATACTTAATCCCGGCTTCGGCAATCGGCTTGGCCAGAGACGGCTCCCAGACCCGTTCGGTCAGCCAGAGTCCTTTGGCCTCATATCCGAATCGCCGGAGAATATAGTCATTCATCATTTTAATCTGACCGACTTTATCCACATCGGGAATAACGGCCAGCACCGGTTCGAAAAAACCACCGCTGATAATTTCAACGTTTCCGCGTTTTACCATTCTGGCTACCCGGTCCAGATATTCCGGGTGATGGTTTTCCAACCATTCCAGCAGGCAACCGCTGAAATGAAAGGTCAGGGCAATGGACGGAAATTCATCGGCCACTTCCACAAAGGGTAAATAACTATGCCGGAAGGCATCCTCAACAACAAAGTCAAAGTTGCCTACCGGCTGATGATTATGCAATCCAAAAATAAAATTTACTGTTTTCAATTAGACAAATGCCTCACTTACATCTTATCGATCATCAACTGAACGAGATCAACAACACGACATGTGTAACCATATTCATTATCATACCATCCGGAAACCTTGACCAAACCGTCGGCCAAAACCTTGGTCATCTTGGAATCAAAAGTAACGGAATAGGGTTCGCCAATCACATCGGTGGAAACAAATTCGTCCTCAGTATACAGCATAATGCCTTTGAGCGGGCCGTCAGCTGCCTTTTTCATCGCTGCATTAATCTCTTCGGCCGTGGCCGGTTTTTCCAGTTCGAGAACCAGTTCTGTCAGCGAACCATCGGGAGTCGGAACCCGGTATGCGACACCGTCCATTTTGCCTTTTACCTGGGGAATGACTTTACCAATCGCTTTTGCAGCACCAGTGGATGTAGGAATTACCGACATTGCAGCCGCACGGGCCCGCCTGAGATCGCTATGCGGGGCGTCCAGCAGATTTTGATCCATTGTATAGGCATGAATTGTCAGCAGGAAACCCTGTTTAATTCCCCAATTGTCAACCATAACTTTCGCCATAGGCGCAGCGCAGTTGGTAGTACAGGAAGCATTGGACACAATTTCCTCGGTTCCTTTATAATCTGCGGTATTTACACCCAGAACAATCGTTCCGTCGATTTCGTCCTTGGCCGGTACGGTCAGGACAACTTTTTTTGCGCCGGCAGCGAGATGTGCGGCGATCTGAGCGCGTTTGCGGAAAACACCGGTTGCTTCAATCACAATGTCCACACCCAGTTCTTTCCAGGGCAGCTGGGCGGGGTCTTTTTCGGCGTATACCGGAATCTTTTTACCATCGACAACGATAGAATTACCATCGACTTCCACAGTTCCGGGAAATTTACGGTGAACCGAATCGTGTTTCAGTAAGGCGCCCAGTGTTTTAGCGTCGGTCAAATCGTTTATTGCCACGATTTCCCAATTTTTACCCAACTCTTTTGATGCACGTATAAAAGCTCTTCCTATTCGTCCAAAACCATTAATAGCGATTTTTGTTGCCATTTTCAAACTCCTTTTGGTTTAGTTTTTTCACTTTGTACAATTATTCTCTATTTTCAGTGTAACTCCGTCGTGAGTCAACGGAAGCGAATTTAGGTTTTTCAGGACACTTTTACAAGTAAATCCATCGCTTCAGCAAGACATCTCATGACTATATCCAGAAATAATCGGAGCGCCCGGCATTTGCCGGGCGCTCCGATTAAACGATAAAATATTCCCGCCTATTTTACCAGCAACATCTTTCTGACTTTCTGAAAATTTCCTGCAATGATCCGATAGAGGTAAACTCCCGAAGAATATGAAGACGCATTCCAAGGAATATCATAGTGTCCATCGGCCTGTCGCTCATCAACCAATGTCTGTACTAATTGACCGTTGATATTATACACAAGAATTTTCACATGGGTTTCCTTAGGAAGTTGATACCGGATAATGGTTGTTGCATTGAAGGGATTTGGACATGCAGGCCCAAGAGTAAACTCTTTAATCTCATCACTGCTTTGTTCTTCATCATCATGAGGTCTACTGTCTACATTAATGAGTTTTTCCTCTTCATATACCTCTTTATAAACTTTGATAGTCTCAGTCAGAAATTCAATTTCACTATCATGGATCGCGTACTGTTTTTTAAATTCATCAAGACATTCAGTTGCTTTATCAAATTGATTATCTTTCGCATATAAGTATACCAGGTTGCCCATGACGCCGGCGCGATCTGGTCCGTCAATTATACATAAAGCGATTTGTGAAAGATCAATCGCCGCCTGCCGGTTATTTTCCAACATTTTCCAGACAATCATAAAATGCAAAGCCCGTTTACCGGCAGGACAATCTTCTGCATCGGCAAATACATCTGCACAAAATGCATAGAAATTATCCTTTTCAGAATATTGATTTTTTTTATAATCGCTTCGTAGAATGCTGAATAACTCTGCAAGCGCTGTATCGGCTGCATTTGACCGACTGTTCGAATTGATCGTATTCTTCAACCGGGTGATCTTTTCCTGTGGAGATTCATTATTTGTTGAAAACTGGTTAACCGATTTACTTAAACCACCTGATTGCGTTGTCCCTTCCCATGCAGGCTGGCCTTCTAAATAGATCGGTACACTGATACTGCCGTAAAACTGAGAATAATTGGGAGGCGATTCACCCCACCAGCACATTGGCGCCAGGATATTGACAGAACTGCCGGAGTTGTAGACCTCATACCCGCTGTCATCATGGATTGAATTGTAATAAAGATAGATATAATCTGTACCGTAACAGTATATTTCCGAAGAATAATTATCTCGAACTGTATTATAGCCATGCCACGACGGATAATTAGAATTCCCAAGATTTATCAAATCCGTATAACCTGAATATATTCCATTTCGTGTTGATGTGCCGCCATTCCCATTATCTTCTATTACACAGCCATACAGGTTAATCAAATCTGCTGATGAACAGTAAATACCGTCACGTTCACCATCGTGAATATGAGTTCCTTCAATATTAATCTCAGTGTTGCTGGTGGTCACAATGTTGTGGCGATTATTATATATATCACAATCAGTTATATCAACATCGTTATTTTCCATTCGAATTCCCTGATCGTTATCATGGATATCACAATATTCAATAACATTACCCGTTGATGGATACCCATTCATAAATATACCATAATCCCCGTATTCAACCCCACAATAACGAAGAACATTGTTATTTGTCCGAATATAGAGATATTTCCAAGATTTGGATGATGTTCCGGTAGCTGATGTAAACACAATCGGTGAATCTTCGGTGCCTTCGGCAATAAGTCGAGCATTATCCAAAAAGGAAAGATTGAAATATCCATCTAACATCACATTTGTACCGGGTAATATTGTTAATGTGGCATCGTTGATAAAGTTCGCTGTAGTCTGTAGGACATGAATATTGCCAAACCATGTTTCGTCACTGGTAAAAGTGCCACCTATTACAGCAGAGTAAGGTATATATCCGGGTTTTGTTACAGTAATATAGAGGGGCCTGACTGAAGTATTAAATGTATAACTCGAGACATTTGAAGCTAAATAGTAATAATCTTCACCATCTTCAGCACTACAAACACATATATTACTCCCGGTAACACCAGCATTTACAGTAATACTACTTGTATTATCAGTTACGGAAACTGAAGAATATTCTGTTGGTGTACAAATCCAAACATCCATTTCTGGATCACCAAAATAATTGTGTGAATACCTCAGATAAGTGTCTGAATATGCTGCCTTAGAAGCAGCTTCGGCAACACCATATTTATAATATGGTTCCCCAAGATATGTGCCACCATCAAACAGATAATCAAAAAAATATTTCTCCAAACTAAAGGATGGAGATACCCAGCCATAACGCGTATTTCCTCCAAAAGCAACCGCTCCTTTATTCTCACTTTCTATAAAGGCTTCCATGAATGTTTTTATCATTCCATCAATAGTACCCCATTCCTGTCTTTTACAACGAAAATAATCAAATGCGGCAACATCACATGCTACAGTGTAGATTGAATAATATTTTTTAGTCTCTGAAAAATGATTAATACCCGATTGGCTACCATTGGTTGCATAATAATCGTGCAATGATAACCATGGACTCCAGGTATAGCAGTGAGTCGCATCAGATCCTGTCGACACTGTTACACAATGTGGTGCACCATGATTACTAATACACATAAATCCCCAGCCTTCATCAATTACATCAACAACATCTGAACCCGTTGGATATGTCGGATCAGCACAAGGGCCAAGATCTTCTTCTAATATTGTAGAAGTATAAAAACCATCTAAATAATAATCTTTTAATGCATCTGATTGACTTTGTGAACCAGGATACCAAGTCTGCCATTGCATCTGGTCTTCTTGAATAAGTAACGCCTTAGAAAGATAAGAATAACTCCCTTCATTCGGATTGTCACAATATAGTAATAATTTTTCAAACCAGTTTTCTATCTCTGCTTGAGTTGATACAGCTACTCTCCCAACAAACAGCTCTGGTTGAAACTCTGGGGAATCATCTGTTGGCTCACCATATCGGGGGTTATTATTTAATATGGGTGGTAATACATAATCATCATAAATGTCAGGATCAGTATATGTATCATTATCATCATTCCAGTCCCCATTGAGCTCGGCATAATAGAGGTCTGTTGGAATAATATAATCCCAGTTATAAGTGTTATTATTACTTGCACCATATCTCACAGGCACAACTGTATCGTCACCTCCTATTAGTACCCATACAGTTCCATTGCTATAAGCATCAATTAAATATTGTCTAATACTTCCAGCAACGTCATCAATTCCAGACACTATATCGCCGTCAGTATAGTTATCACATATATCCCAAACCGTAACAATGCCAGCATCAATTCCTTTACGTATTTTCCATGAAACAAGATCTTCAAAATATGGTCTTAAATCAGTGCTTGTAATTACAGTATATTCCCACGAGGGACATGATCCGGTTTGGACAGAATTAATTTTATCTAATGTTTTACCTTTATTATGTCGAATTTGATATTTACTAATATCATTTTTATTATCGACGAGTTTATTTAATATGTTATCATATATCCGCTGATTCTTCTGATTACGTTTGTTTGGTTGAATTGCACTACTTTTACTATTTGTTAAATTTAATGTAAATGTAATTTTTTCACTAAACCAAACTTCGCCTGTAATCGGAGAATATTGAATGGGAGATATTAGTAAGTTTACAATTCTTGTTGACCCGTCAAAATATCCTTCAGATATCACTTTAACAATATTCTTGGGATAAATTTCACTAGATAAATATATATTAGGATCCTGTTCAATCCATTCAAGTTTCTCTGACATTAAAGATGTTGGAATTGGTAATTGTGTTGGATATATATCAAATGTATCATCAATTTTATTTTTTTCATTTGAATTAATTTGAATTGATGAAACAGATTGACCACTTGGTATTATTAGATTTACAGAAATTCCCGGTAATTCTGGAGATCCTTCTTTATCAAAATTCATTGATTCCGAATAGGACAATCGATCATAATCTCCCTCTTTAGAGATTCTCAAATCAGATTGAACAAAATTGACAGTATGTGTAACATTTGCCAATACCAGATATAGATTACATATGATGATTAATAGTGTTTTCTTCATGATCAACTCCTTAATTGAAATCGCTTATCGAAGAAATTTTTGTTTTTCTTCAACCTTAAATTGCCATACTTATTGAAGTAACATAATTTTTTTTAGATGAATTTCTTTTCCATTATCAATATTCATCTTGATAAAATAAATACCGGAAGAAAATCCTGTTGCATCCCATACTATAGTATATGTACCAGAAAAATAAGTTGATTCTTCAATTAATTCAATTTGCCGACCTAATAAATCATAAATTGAAATCTTAATTTGTGATTTCTGGTGAATATAAAATTGTATATTTGTACTATTATTAAACGGATTTGGATAATTTGTTAATAATGTAAAGTTATCCAACTGGTTAAAGTTATGATTACGGTTTACTTTACTACTATATACTGGAAATGGCTTACAAGAGTATATATCTATATATTTCATATATTTTGAGCCTGTTGAATCTGCTAAAACAGAGTGGGCGCCAATTACTTCATCAATTCCATCATTATTTAGGTCGATGGTCGTTATTAATCCAATATTTTTATTATATAATATTGAATCAGGATAAGTAAAATCGTTTTGTCCAAAATAAATATATAGATCTTCTTGATTTGCTCCAATTGCAATATCTTTTTCATAGTCATCATTAATATAACCCTGTAGAAATCCATAAAAATAATATTGGTCGTAAGGATTATAGATATTATATAAAATCTCAGCGTCCAAACTATCGAAATTAGAATTACCATTTATTTTTAGTATTCCCTCGTTAAAATCATCTGTTCTAATCCATCCAATTAGTACAATACCAAATTCAGAATTATTCCAATTATCAATATATATCATTTTTCTACCAAGATAAGAAGTAAGATTTGGCGCTTCGTATATATATACTTCTTTGGTTGATAGGGAATTTCCGCCTGAATAGATATATATCATACTTGTATCATCAGAAAATTCAAAAGGAGCACCTACAATAAAATCATCATAACCATCAGCATTCATATCACCACAAACCACAGTCTGACCATAAAAAGCGAATTCCTCAGTACTTTGATAAAACCAATCTGGTTCATCGTCCATTGGGTCACCACCCAAATAGACATACACTCTACCATAAGCAGCATAATAATCATTAGGCGCTGAAATTATCAAATCATCAAATCCATCAGCATTCAAATCGCCTGATGCAACTACTTTACCAAAATAACCATCAATCCAATCACCGGAAAGAATCATGTCTGGTTCTGTATCGGGTCCATTTAATCCACCAAAGTATATTTTGACCTGGCCATAGCTGGAATTGTAATAATCACGAGCAACTAGATCAATATAACCATCTCCGTTTAGATCCACATTACCCCAAATATTCAATATGTCCCAGAAAGTTATATCAGGAATTATATCAAGAGTATCACCACCATAATATATATCAATTCTGTGACAGTTTTCTCTACTTGTATCCGGGCAATCCGGGTAACGTCCATAACCAATTGCCAGATCTGGATAGCCATCATTATTAACATCTCCAACATCCTTTATCGGGAGTCCGAAACCATCATCAGGTGTATAACCCGAAATTGTAGCAACCTTCTTTAGATCGAATGAATTTTTAGAATGAATACTTGTACTGAAAAACAGGGAAAATAATGCGATATAAATGTAAAATATTCTCTTCATGTTACTTCCTTGGTTTACTTGTCTCCTTCAATTTAACAATTAAATTAAAGTGAAACAGCATCTTTGCGGATGTTTCTACCCCGCACAAAGGCCGCCACCGATGTGCGGAGTTCTCTTTTGGGGCCTGATTTCATTTTTTCTCCTCCATATTTTAATTTATCATTCATTCCGTTATTGATTAATGGTTTGACCATTGGACGGGACATTCCCTTTTAATTATCGGGAATTACTAACCATGACCGTAAATATGATGGATATCAATAGGTCAATTTTAACTGATACGTTTGAGCTGTACTTTCCGGGGCAACGGCAGTATTGATTAGAATTTCTCCGTCGTAATGGCAACAATCAGAAACTCATTTCAAAGAACTTTTAAGCGTTTGAGCCGGGCGGCTCAGAGCCGCTTGAACATTGTCCCTTTCAAAGATATGCTAAATTGAAAAAAAAAACATAAATGCAAGGGAAAAATTGTTAAGAGCCGGGATTTAGATATTGTTAATCACCGGTGAATTTTGAAAAGTCATAGCCCCGTTCCCTTAACTCAGTTCGGTTCTTACTGAGGAATTCCCGTATCTGTTCCACTGGCACAATATGAGTAACACCATAATTAATATTGGCTTTATAATCGACAAAAAGATCTCCGTTGTAGGGAAAAGTCAGGTCATATTTTGACTGATCAAAAGTACTGGCCGGACGAATGACATATTCGTATTCCGCCGCCGCCGAACGGGCAATTCCGACAAATTCAAAATTCGGTACACCGTCTTTCACGGCCAGCACCAGTCCGCCACTGCAACCACGGTTAAACAACGCATCAATGATAAACTCGCCATTTTTCGTCCGGTTGGGATCACTGACAATGCCCCGGGTGATCAGCTTGTATCCCCTCGGAAAGCCCATCAAATAAACAAAACTGCCCCACTCCAGGTTTTTAGCACTGCCAAAGGGATAATCAAACACCGGTATCATTGGAATTTCAGAACCCGGAAGAATCCCGCCCAATAGAGCGATATCATTGTCCTTATCGGTGATAAGAACTTCAACTTCCGGGACTTTCCACAGATCGGTGACATAATTGGATTGGCGTTCTTTCACAGCCACCGATTGAATAAACATACTCGGTTTTCCGTTAGATAATGTGAAATAACTAATAATCGTATCAGGAAAGCTAACAACATGGGCGCATGTTAGAAGCGCTAACTGCTGGCCCTCATGAAAAATAATCGTCGCGGTTCCGGCGGTGGAATTATTAAAAAAGATTTGACCTGAAGCATCATTTTGAAGGTTTTCCGTGGTCAGATTTCGATGTAGTAGTTGATTAGCCTCAACAAAAATATAACTTTTATAATAGGCAATTGAATTGACCATTTTTACAGTATCGCCAATCCGTTTCAATTCTTTTGAGCAGTTGCGATAGGGAAATTCCGTATCGTAGGCGCCGTCATTTAATGTTGGATAGGCTGCCTGGTAAATCTGGCGAGTGCATGCAGTGAAACCCGCAATCCAGAAAATCAATATGGTAATGACTGTTTTTTTTACCATGTTTATTCCTTTTCGGTCACGGATTCACAAGATGGTTTATATGCATCTACCAATTATCGACAGCAGGCAGATACACGGTAAAAACCGTACCCTGTCCAACTGTGGATTCCACTAATATATATCCGTCGTGTTTCTGGATAATTGCGAAACTGATTGCCAGACCTAAGCCACTGCCCTTTTGTTTGGTGGTAAAATAGGGATCAAATATTTTTGTCATCTGGTCCCGATGGATACCTACTCCCTGATCTTTGATCCTAATCCTGATATATCGATGTTCAGGATTTAAAACCTCGGGAAGTCTTTGATTGGATTCAATATT
>JAFGXZ010000006.1 GCA_016936335.1 Fidelibacterota bacterium | reverse complement strand
TTACCACAGCCGCCGCAATGGCGTTGCGCTCGGCACAGACCGTTAATCCGTAGGAGCTGGATTCGATGTTGCAACCGTGAAAAATTGTACCATCTATTGCCAGAAGGGCGGCGCCGACCGGATAGTGTGAAAATGGTGAATGTGAAAATGTCGCTGCTTTCATGGCATGTTGTTTTAGTAGTTCCGGTTTAGCTGTTTCCATACTCGTTTCCTTTCATAGGGTTCCAGGGTAAATAATAATGCAATACCGGCTAAAAAACCACCAATATGCGCAAACCAGGCAACGCCACCATCTTGTTGAAATGTTAATGCACCAAGTGCGTTGCTTATTTGTAATAGAAACCAAAAACACAGAACATAGGCTGCCGGTATCCATACCCGTTTAATAATAAGGATAAACCAGAAAAATACCTGAATTCTTGCCCGGGGATAGCGGATTAAATAAGCCCCCAAAACACCCGATATTGCCCCGCTGGCGCCGATAATTGGTATATCTGCCCGGGGTTGAATGATAATCTGACAAAGTGTTGCAGCAATTCCGGCGCAAAAATAAAAAAGAATATATTTTCCATGACCAAGTGTGCCTTCGATATTATCGCCGAAAATCCATAAATATAACATATTGCCAGCCAGGTGAAGTAAACTGCCATGAATAAACAGAGAGCTGATGAACGGTGTCGTGAAACCAATTGGTCCCTTGTTAAAAAGCTGATTAGCCACGACACCGCCGGAATAGATCCAGGATTTTAACGCTTCCGGTGGCAGGTTCGATTGATAAATGAATATTACGATATTTATCAGAATAATCGCAAACGTTATATAGGGTGGACTTAGACGGAAACCGGAATCTTTGAGCGGTATAAACATGGATTTAATAAACGGTAAAAACACTGCTTTTTGTTGTGGAGTTATTTGCCTGGTCGGTAACGGTTATTTTCAGTGAGTGCTGACCCGCAGTCAGACTCCCGGCAACTTTATATCGGATATGATCTTTCGGGGCGTTGTATTCAACGTAGATCGGCCGATCATCCAGTAGGACAGTTATGGAAAGATCGTCCTTTATTCCGGAAAGATCGTCAATTACAATCGCGCTGAGATACGATATGTCCGCCGAACGAAAACGACCACCATTACCGGGAAATATATCTGAAATAGTGGGCGCATTGAAATCATTTATCAGTGCAACAGAACCAAATTTGCCAGTATATGCACTAAGGGTCGACCGTTCAGGATCTATCTGGTTGCCCAGAAAATTCCATTCATTATCGTCCAGTTGGTAAAGCCCAATATTTTTGATATTCTCGAATCCGGGTGGAATCTGAATCTCAAGTAAAATGTCAGATTTTAGCGGTTGTTCAAGGGGGAAGATAGTATAAAGATCGGAAATGATGGAAACGGTCGTATTGCCATTCATTGATGTATGATTAATCCATGTCACAAGGGTATCGTACACAGAGTCATTAAAAAATGTCACGGATAAAATTTTGTCCGGCGAGCTGCTGTTGATACGGTTATTTGGCGTTACTACCGAAAAATTAACAGGTGTTCTCAATATATTTTCCGGAGACCGGTTATAACGCCATTCAAAGGCAATAATTGTATCAAACCAAGACAACGGTATAGCACCGCTGGTGTATGTAGCGGGACAGGAGGCATACACGGGCAATTCAATAAAGTCGGAAAGTGTTTGGACAAAAAAGCCCGGTATACATTCCGGGACACGTATAAACGAGGCCCGACATAAAAAGGTATTCGGGTTATGAATAAAGGTAATTTGTGGCGGTGTAAGATTCATTTGTACCGATGGGGTTGGATTAAAGAAAAACGGGTACGATCTGTCTCCTTCGGCGGAGCTTAGAACCAGATTCAGAATAGCACCGGGAACAGGCAACGGCTCAACAATCCGCACAAATAGATTTGTGGAATCATTGAAAACACTATCAACACTAACAATATTTTGAAAAACGCCCTCCTGACTAACCAATTGTGCCCGCACAGAAATTGAGTCTGTAATATCAGCGTCGAAAACAATAGTTATACTGTTGTCGGAAATATCCACATGATTTAGAATCGGTTCAAAAGGAGAAGTGGAAATCACCGAAAAAGTTACCGTTGAAGTGTTCATATACCGGTCATAAACTTCGATAACAATGGCATGATGTCCCTGTTCAAGATTGATAATCCCATTCCCCGGAGATTGTGAATAAAAACGCAGGTTTTTTGAATAATCGCTGAACCAGAGACGATTGAAATTGCCAAGTCCCCATTGTGCTAACTGAAAATCCCGGTCAATCTTAACCAAATGGGTTTCTGCGAAATCAAAACTGTCATATTGTACATGAAAATACAGACTATCATCGACGATTAGCCGGATACCATAAGGGTTATAAAAATTGGGTACGCCGCGGACCGTATCATGGGTTTTTATCTCAATACCGATCGGACCGGAGACGTGAATAGTGTCAGAAACGGTAAACAGTTTCTTATGAATATAGTTTGCCTGAAAAGTCTGGACGGTCGGCAATCCATTAATTCGGGAGACGGCAGTAATCGGGACGACGGCAATGGCCTTGATGGTTGGTATCGTATAGTCGGTAATTTTTAAATTTGTGTTGAGAGGATTTATCAAACAATTGTTTCTGTCGCGGATTTCGAAATGCAGATGAGGATGTTTGGTCCCGGTTTCACCGGTAAACGCGATGGTGTCGCCCCGAAAAACCCGGAATTCGTTTTCCTTAAAATAAATATCGGTATGATAACGTTTCTGAAGGAGCTGTTCGGCTTTAATGTAAGCATTGAGAAACGGATTGAATTCGTCGAGATGACCAAAAACGGCAAGATTGCCATCGTCAAGTTTAAGATATACGGCTTTCCCATATCCCGTTGAGGATGTACGAACCCGCCAGACATAGCCGTTGGCGATGGCAAATACGGGGTAGCCAGTGCGATAATTTGTTTTAATGTCTATGCCGGAGTGGAAATGTCCCGAGCGATATTCACCGAAGCTGGAGCTAAGATAGTGGCCCGTATTTGTTGGCCAGATATAATTCTGCGCAATTAGCGAACCAGCAAGGTTTAAAAATGTTGATATGATCAATGAGTATATTTTCATTCACAAAGGATCATTATTCAGATCCGAATATACAGCTCTGAGCGGAAGCTTCCAATTTCTTTTATAGTAACCGCCCACCAATCGCATTGGAATAAATAACTGTTCGGTTACGGCCGGTATTTTTAGCATGATACATAGCTTTATCGGCATTTTCGACAAGATCGTTTCCGTCTTTCATCTGTTCTTGGTTCAACTCTGCAATTCCCAGTGAAACAGTTATGGTGGTCGATATTTCGTCCCGGGTTACATTTTTTTCTGAAATCAGTACCCGGATTTTCTCGGCAACTTTAAAAGCACATTCAGCGGTTGTTTCCGGGAGCAGAACGACAAACTCTTCACCGCCGTAACGGGCATAAATATCATGGCTGCGCAATTCTTCCCGGAGTGTTTTTCCGATCATCCGCAAGACTTCATCACCAAACAGGTGGCCGTGGGTGTCATTAACTTTTTTAAAAAAATCGATATCGAACATGATACAGCTTAACGTGGTATGATACCGCAAGGCCCGGGAATATTCATAACGTAATTTTTCATCAAAATTGCGGCGATTGAAAATATTGGTCAATGCGTCGGTGGTTGAGAGCGATTCCAGCAGTGAATTCGCCTCTTCCAGGGCCCGTGTGCGCTCTTTTACCCGGGTGTCAAGCAGGGCGTTAAAACGTTCCATTTCGGAGCGGGCAACCCGGAGCTCTTCTATGGCAATTTTCAGATAATTTTCCCGGGACTCGAACTGGCGACAAACATTTTCCATGATTGTTGCCAGGCGCCGGATTTTCGGAGGATTGCCAACTCTCATAAATTGTTCAAAATGGCTGTTTGAATAATCGTCACGGGCTACATTTTCAATGGTGGCAAGCAATTCTTCAAATAAAGGATTTTCCAGTTCCTGCATATTTCAACACTTCTTATGTTTTTGGGGAGTTACTCTTATTAATGGTACAAACCGAACGGGTAGTAGTTTCTCTTTTAGAATGCGCTTTCCCTGTTTGCTTATCAGTACAAGATCCTGGGACCAGTGTTGCCGGCCAATGGGAATAATCATTTTGCCGTTGTCCGCAAGTTGATTGAGCAGGGGCGGCGGGATGTCTTCGCTGGCGGCTGTCACGATGATCCGGTCAAAAGGCGCCTGTTCTTGCCAGCCCAATCGCCCGTCGGAACATTTGAAATGTATGTTTGAAAAGTTCAGGGCTGACAATACGATCTGGGCCCGGTCAATTAGGGTCCGAATGACTTCGATTGTATATACCGATTTGGCAATACTGGCAAGAATGGCGGTCTGATAGCCGGAACCGGTGCCAAGTTCCAGAACTTTTGACGAGGATTTCAGATCTAATGCCTGGGTCATAAATGCAACCACATAGGGCTGTGAAATAGTTTGATTTTCACCAATCGGCAGTGCCTGATCAGAAAAAGCTAGGGCGCGATGTTTCTCCAAAACGAAGCTGTCGCGTGGGATCATTTTCATTACCTGAATCACTCTGGGTGCATTAATATCCCGAATACTGATCTGAGTATTAACCATTTCCTCGGAATTACTGGGGAGGTGTGGATGCACTGTTTCAGTGTCCAATTACGATTGTTGAGGAAGTGTACTGAAAAATTCCAGCAGGTCTTCCAGTGAATTAATTTCTGTTTTTTTCAATTGTTCCAAGTGGATCGTTTTAAATGTGGAAAATATGGAAATACCATTTATATAGTCTTCAAGATCGGTAGGAATGTGGGCGGTTTTTAGAACAAAGCAGTTGTAAAAATAATCTGGTTCTTCCCGATCCAGGTGTGAAATCGTCATATTCACGGCGTTTAACCGTTCGCGATCTTTCCGAATCTGGGCTATATCTGCGGCTGGCAGCAGGTGGTGATATTTTCGTTTAATCCCGGTGCGCAGCCAGTCAACGGCCTCGTTCCACGAGCTCGTGAAGTATTTTTGATAACGCAGCTCCCCGATTTCCTGTTGTAAATATTCAATAACGTTCGATTTAAAGTTTTTTCTATGTAAATCCCAGAGGTAAAAATATTGCCGGAGTAAAAAATAACCGTAGGATGTTTTCACACTATTGGTCCGGTTGAAAAACGACCGGGCATCGTATTTCAGGCGGTTGAGATGATTCCGGATGGTGGCCGGAAACAGATGATATACCGGGGAATTTGAATCCTGCCGTGATTGCCGGTAGCGGCGTGGAACTTGTAATTCGTTTAATGAAAAGGAAAACGATTTTTCCATGCCGGCAACATTCAGTTCAATAAACGCACCGAAATCCGACATTTTAATAAAATTCTGGAGCGCCCTGTCGTATTCCGGCAAGGTTGTAATGGACGGTAAATCCATATCAACCATCAGCTCCGGAAAAAGGACCACTTGTTTTGGATTAATGATATCCATCATGTTTAGAATCCTTCCCTGTGATTCTAAATTATCTGATTGTCGGGGATGGTTGTATTTTTTGGAATAACAACAATTCCCTCGCGAATATAATAATTTTGACCGTCAGCTGTCTGGATGTTTTCGCGATTAATTATCCGGACATTATTGCCAATCCGGGCATTTTTATCAACAATTGCGTTTTTGATAATGCAGTTTTCGCCGATACCGATCGGGATAGAGTGGGCGTTATTGTTACTTTCGTAAAAATCGGCGCCCATCAAGACGCAATTTTCCAGTTCTGTATGTCTGGAAATAATGGTTCGAATACCCACAACGGATTTTCTGATTTTACTCTGTTCTATAAAACAACCGTCTGCCAGCAAGGTTTGTTCGAATGAACAGTTGTCCACTCTCGAACCGGGCAAAGAGCGGGCGCGGGTATAGATCGGGAAATTTTCATCGTAAAATGTGAAGGGTGGTTTAAACGATGTCAATTCTATGTTGGCCCTGAAAAAAGACTCCATGGTACCGATATCCCGCCAGTATCCGGAGAAAGAATGGGCAAAAACACGATAATTGGTGATACATGAAGGGATAATATGTCGGCCAAAGTCATCGCTATTGTTCTGGTTTAATATGTCAATCAGGACGTTTGTTGTAAAAATATAAATACCCATAGAAGCCAAAAACGGTGTCTCTTCCGGGAGGCCTGGACTGCGGGCAATGTCAAACTGTTCCTGTCCGGGCTTCTCTATAAATTCTTTAATCTGGTTCTGGTCGTCAGTTTTCAGAATGCCAAAGCTTGAGGCGTCTCGATGGGAAACAGGCTTAACGGATATCGTAATATCGGCCATCTTTGCGATGTGAGTTCTCAGAAATTCATTGTAATCCATACGGTAAAGATGATCACCGCTCAGAATAATCGTATAGCTGGCATTGATCTCCTTGATGTATTCCAGGTTTTGGCGGACAGCATCAGCGGTACCCTGATACCAGTCCATGTTTTCGGTGGTTTGCTGTGCTGCGAGAATATCGACAAACCCATCAGTGAACCGACCAAGGCGGTACGTACCATAGATATGGCGGTGCAATGATTCGGTGTTGAACTGGGTCAAAATGTAGATTTTGTCAAAATTACTGTTTATGCAGTTGCTGATGGGTACGTCAATAATTCTGAATTTTCCGCCAAAGGGAACTGCCGGTTTTGCCCGGTATTTGGTTAATGGATACAGCCGTGAACCTTTGCCGCCCCCAAGGATAACCGCCAAAACATCGGTTTTTCTCATAATGCCCCCAATAATTTAAAGTGCATTCCGGTTAATAAAAAACCCAAAATAAATCCGGCAAAAACCTGGGTTGGAGAATGGGCATTTAATCTAACCCGCGAGTAGGTCATAGGAAAAACCAATGGAATGCACCAGAAGTAGAGTGGAGAAAGCGCCAACCCGAGGGCTGCTATAGGGCCGCCCAAAGCCATGCCGTGAATACTGATTTTCCAGTATTTTGTGATTATTGTTGCTACAATCGTATTGAAAACATAGGCCCACATCAAAATTAACACCGGCTTTGGTGAATGTATTATCCAGAGAACCAGCAGGGCAATACTGTAAAATAACACACTTACGATAAAGGGAGCGATTCGTTTTTCTCTTTCGGGGATGTCCATACTGATGGTCCGTCCATGACGTTTCATTATCAGAACCTGGACTGCAGGGATAATCACTGTGGCTGAAAACGTAATGCTGGCTGTAACGAGAAATTTTGCAAAAGAGATGTAGGAGTCAGAGATTAACAATAAAAATGATATTGTGGCACAGATGAATGGGTGTAGCAGTACCGATATGTATTTAGCAAAAGCCATCAGGTTAAAAATCGACCTTCTGTGTTAAAAGTTGACACTGTTAAAAAAGAACCGTTTCGTTATTAGTGATAATAAGGTCTTTTAGTCGGATTTTCAACAAGAAAGTGGACTGATTTCATATAAAATTGTGCATTAACAAAAAAACTCCTCAAGAAGAGGAGTGTAATTTTGTAGCGCCACGGAGAATTGAACTCCGGTTCCAGGAATGAAAATCCTGTGTCCTAACCACTAGACGATGGCGCCATTTAATTCGGGTGAGTGACGGGACTTGAACCCGCGACCGACAGGGCCACAACCTGTTGCTCTACCAGCTGAGCTACACCCACCATAAATTTGTCTCCGGGGAGAAAACGTTCAAAGAGTTGCGCCCTTTGTGGTCAAAAAAGATCACTCTCCAAAAAGCCGCAAAATGTAAAGAAATTTATGTA
>JAFGXZ010000332.1 GCA_016936335.1 Fidelibacterota bacterium | reverse complement strand
GTTTGTGTTGGTCGGTTCAATTGATGAACGGAATTATCATCTGAGAGCCCTGATGGCAATTGCCAATATTGCTCAGGAATCGACATTTGAAACTCGCTGGATGGCTGCACGAAATAAAGAAGAATTGCGGGATATTATTCTACTGTCAAACCGGAAACGGGACATTTAACCGGGAGTTTCTATTGAAAAATAACTTGAAATTTTACATATTCGTTTTTGTTATTATCAGTCAGTACGGAGTTGCACAGGAATACGTTCTAACTAAAACCAAACACGTCAATATCCGGACACATCCAAACACCGATTCCTTTATTGTTGGTCAATCCCAAAAGGGTGATATTTATGAAATGATTGGCGAAGAAGGGGAGTGGTTCGTTATAAAATTATTCTCTGAGAATGTCCGATATATTAATAAATGCTGTGCCGCAAAACTTGAGGACACTATATCGAGCCGCTTTTCGTTACCGGAATCCAATGTTCAATGTGAATCAATTTATACAAGTATACAGGCGATAAAATATCGTGCCCGACGGGAGGCGACGGAGCTGATTCCGCCGACGGTTGATGAAGAACTCAATATGAACATGCAACATATCCTGGAAGATATGCACATTCTGGCACTCTTTGAAATTTATAAGTTAAATCCAGCAGTGTACCCGTTACTAATCGAAAAAGCAGTCAAAAATAACTGGTAAACAGGCTATATCAGGTTTTCACGAGATCTTTTAACTTATCCCACCATTTTTTCCCGACCATGTCTTCAGCAACGTTTAAAATATCAGATATCAGATCGTTTAGATCTGTTTCACCGGTCCAGTTTTTGATAACAATATCAGGATCAATATCTTTCATGATACAATTAAGCACATATGCTGCTAAAGCAATGTCGTCCACATAGCCAAGCGCTCCCCAGAATTCTTCGGGAATAAAATCATAGGGCGATACAAAATAAGAAATTGAGGTCGCCAGTTTTGCCCGACAGCTGTCTGAAATGGATTTATCTCCAGATAATTTGATCAGTAAATGAAACAAATCGGGTGTGTATCTGATATATTTTCCCCATTTATTGGCTTTGCCAACTCCCGATGCCAGCCAATTCCTTATTTTATTACGTAGCAACTCAATATAGTTTTCGTGCATGTTTGACATTATAAATATTCCCTAGATATTATCCTTTTTTCGTTTGATTAAATGATCATGAAGCCAAATTTTTGAACTATACATAAAACTGCGCCTTTTAGCAATTAGCCGGAAAGAAATCATCGCAAACAGAGTGTAAATAAGTGCAATGCCGATCATGCCCCAGAAATAGAGCATGTTGCCGGTCCTGTAGGAATATGCAGGCAGATTGATTGCTAAAATTAAGGGAATGACGATGAAGAAAGTTACTGCCGACGAAAACATATAATCTGAAGCGACAGGTGTTTCAAAATCAGGATCAATCACACGTAACAACGCCAAGCCCGTTGGCATCGTCCCGGTGCAGGCGCCGAAAACAATTAATGTTCGTTCAAAGCGATGGTCCTTGAATAAGCGGGAACAGAACCAGGGGACTGTTGCCATAACTGCCAATCCACCGATAATACACATTATTGAGATTGGTAACCAGTATTTCATGACCACTACCATGGAAATTGCACCAATCGCACCGGAAACCATAAGGTCAACCGATATTCCTGAGATTCGCGTCAGACAGCCGTTATCCAGAGTATGTTGCAGATCAAACAGATTCAGGATTCCTTTAAATGCTAGTGCAACGAGAGCCGAAAAAACAAAACTGATTCCCCAAAGATTAACCGCCAATTCCATACCGGCATTTCCGGCAAAAGACAACAAATAGGTGAGGAATCTCAGCAGTAAATAGCTGAAAAGATAGACCAATAAAACCATCGAGCCATTATAGGTCAATGAATCAATTGCTTCTGTCTCCGTCGTCAGATGTGAACCGACAGGCAGCTCTTTATTTTTCGGATAGACGCCAGTCGAAACATTGCGTTGTTTTAATTTTTCGAGTTTTTCTTTACTAATCCATTCTTTGCGAATACCATAATTAATTAACCACATTCCTCCAAAACATGCCCAGAGGAATCCCACGGCAGCAAAAGTCAGTCCGACAGAACCGGCTCCTTCAAAACCGAATGATTCCCAACCCTGACCAATTGCATATGCCTGTCCCGGTCCTAATGCAAAACCGAGTGGCAGAAACAGTCCAAAGGCTGGAAACAAATCAGGGATAAAGGTCTTCATAAAAAAGAAAGTCAAAAGCAATCCCAGTATAATTTGAGTTCCATATTGAGAAATGATCGCAACCGATGTGGAAAATATACCCAGATCACCTTTTTTCCTGGGTTCCGGTGCTTTTCTGAGCGACATCGCTATAAATGACAAACTTAACAGATGATAAACCATTGCCCCGAGGTCCTTATTATCCATTCCGAAATATTTGGCAATAAAATTATAATAGATCAACAGGATAAATCCGGCAGTCAAAGCATTTGGGATCAGGTATTTCTGAAAAAATTTAATTCGGGCCCGCAAAAGGGTCGCCATCAGTAAAGCGATCGAGATTACCCCGAGATCAATAAAAAACTTCCACGGAAAATTCATAGCCCCTCCTAATTTGTGTAAGGCTAATTCTACGTGAAAATCACTTTAATGTAAAGAAATATTTTTCTATGCCTTGATATTCCCGGCAATTGCAATCATCTCTTTATTTACTGATTGCTTAATTACCCGTCTGTCCAAAATACCACGAAAAGTATTATTATCAATGCTTTCTACTACCGGGATATAGTCACTAAAAAGTTGGTTCATGATATTCAAGGCTTGAGGTAATTCCTCATTTTCAGGAATTATATCGTGGTTTACTATCATTATATCCGAAGCGAGCAGCCAATCCCAGCAACTATCATCCAGCATAACGTCTTTAATCTGGTCAAAGGAAACAATTCCTGTTATTTTGTTTTCGGCCGTGATTACCGGTAAAAAGGAATACCCGGTGTTTTGAAACTTGATAAATACAGAACGAACGGACTCACTTTCCGAAATAGTCGGTACATCCTGGACCATGACATCGGCAACTTTCCATTTCTTGATAATGTCTTCTTCAGTAATATCCCGACCGATTTCACCGGAAAGTTTAACTGCCAATTTTACAAGAGGCGGACCAATAATTTGCACAATAGATGTCGTCGCAGTTATACCGAAAATAATGATATCACCTAAATACAGGTTTTCTGCAATGTAAATACCGTTTAAATGCTGACTGGCCATAATCGACAATCCGATTGCGACACCGCCCTGGGCAAACAACCCCATACCGGTGTATTTCCGGACCACATCATCAGCGTTTGTTAATTTGGCTCCGAGCCAGGCACCAAATACTTTACCAACACTTCTGCCGATAACATAAAAACCGACAATTAGCCATAACCATTTTGGCATATTTGCCAAGCCTAATCGAGCTCCGACAAATACAAAAAACAGAATATAAATGGGAGAAGATAACCGTTTAAGATGATTAATCAGTTCCTTACTGCGGTGAGGCGACATGTTGACAACGGTAATTCCAATCGCCATTGTCACCAGGATTACGTCCATATTCATACGAACTGCAAATCCGATACACAACAACAAAATGCCAATAGCGACAGTAGAGATATAATCCTGATCGTGGGATTTTCTCAAAATGTAATTAAGCAACAATCCCGCAACAATTCCAAGACCAATCGATCCGAAAAGATCAAAAAGCGTGTACAATATATCAAGAATACCATTCGAACCTGTCCCGGTAATTATTTCGGCGATACTGGTTCCGATTCCGTATAGGGTCATCGCAAGGGCATCGTCAAGGGCTACAATGGCAATAATTGTCGTCGTCAAAATTCCGGCTGTTCGGTATTCCCAAAGAACATTGATCGTCGAAGCCGGATCAGTAGCAGAAGCAATGGCGCCAAATACAATACCCGTCGCCAATGCAATATTCAACGAGTGAGTGACTCTCATCATTATCAAAGTCACTGGCAAACAGACTAACACAAATGCAAATATACCTTCAGCCAGCAAAATCGATGTAAATTGCTTTCCATATTTTTTTAGTGTCTCAAAATGAATTTCAGATCCGACAAGAAAACCTATAATTCCCAGTGCAAAATAATTAAAGGGTCTCAGCATTTCAATATCATGCAATGAAATAAGTTTCAGACCGCTGACACCAATAATCACACCCATCAGGATGTATCCAAGCACCTGGGGGATACTCAAACGTTTGACGACCACAGCACTCATGATTCCGCCAAAGATACCGATTCCGAACAGAAGTAATATTCCAGGACTTAAATTCATCTCTGATTATCCCCCTCGATAATGATATCGTAAATTTCTTTACTATTCCTGCAATTATAGAGCCGTTCACGGATAATCTCGTTTTTCAGTAATCGGGAAATCCGTGATAGCGTTTGAATGTAGAAGTTATGCTGATTACGCCCTGCAATGATTAATACGATGAGTCTGACCGGGACATTATCAAGTGACTCATAATCTTCTATGCCGGTTCGATTGACTGCAAACGCCATCTGGATTTCGTTAATTGAATTTAAGCGGACATGAGGAACTGCAATAGATAAACCAATTCCGGTGCTCATCAGTTTTTCCCGTTTAAATACGGCATCCGCAAGTTCAATTCGACCTGATAATCCCGGGATATCACTACAGAGGTCAATTAATGTATTTAACGCTTCTTCCTTGCTGTGACTTTCCAGAAGCACGACCCGGTCAGGCTTTAATATTGCTGACAGTGAAGGTGAATTAGCAACATTGGATTGAATTCTGGGAGAAAGTTTTTGATTGACCCAGTTTTCAATATCATCTCGTTTGAATCGCCATGAAGTCCCGATTTTACCTCCCGGGATTTCACCTTTATTAGCCCAGTCATACACAGTTCGTTCTGAAACGCGTAAATAAGCAGCCAGTTCTTCAAGTGTCATTATATCTTTCATGAGTAAAACTCCATAATGTAAAATATTATCAATTATCAACTTAATATAGCATATATTTCATAGTATTTCAATCATACGATTGAATTTGCAAAGATTTATATTAGAATTAATTCAGGAAAAATTGCTGTAAAAATGACAGTTCTTCTGCTGTATAATAAAACACGTAACCAAATTATGCACGTTGTATCATAGTTGTATAATCTTAAAAGGAAAGAAAGGAAGAATAATGACCGAACATTTGAAAAAAGAAGAATTTAAGACAAAGGTTTTTGACTTTGAAAAAAATGCAGAATGGAAGTTCGAAGGTGGTCTGCCCTGTATCATTGATTTTTATGCGGACTGGTGTTCACCATGCAAAATGATTGCACCAATACTTGAAGAGATATCGGAAGAATATAAAGGCAAACTGAATGTCTATAAGGTTGACACGGAGCAGGAACAAGAATTGGCTTCTGTATTTGGAATCCGAAGTATACCATCAATACTTTTTGTACCAAAGACGGGAAATCCCCAAATGGCCGTCGGTGCACTTCCTAAAACCAATATTGAAAATGCGATTCGCGAGGTACTGGAAGTCGTAAATGAGAAGGTATTGGCTTAATTTGTCCTTAGATTTTAATTAGTAACGAAACCTTACTAACAATACATATTTTCCTTGAAACTTGCCCGATAATTGTTTATTATTGGGCAAATGTTTTACAAAAACCCATCCAATTATTATAAATCTTTACTAGAAATCTTTTTCTTTTAATCATTGTTTTAAATAGTTTTTTGTCAGGTTTACAGAACCGCTAAAATATCCACAAAAAATGATTTACCGCTCATATTTTCAACGGACAAACTGTATATCTTTCTTTGCACAAATAAAAAATAATGGAGGAAATAATGGAAAAAAGCGACGTTCAGAAACAGGTTATAAGTGTTGTTGCCAAAGTGCTGAAAATGGATGCATCGGAAATATCTCCGGATGCCAATTTTATTTTCGATCTTGGAGCAGATTCCATGCAGAGTCTTGAATTAATTGCCGGGTTTGAAGAAGAATTCAATATTGAGATGGATGAAGATAAGGCACTTGCCGTACAAACTGTATCCGATGCCGTCGAATTTATTTACAACTATCTTTAATCTTTATTCCGGAGTGTAGATGACATTGAAATCTGAAATTCATAAAAAGAATCTTGAAAAAATATTTTATCCCGATTCGGTGGCCATTATAGGAGCCAATAAAGTACGTGGGACTGTTCCTCATGATATTCTTGCGAATATCTTAAAAGCCGATTTTAATGGAATCGTATTTCCGGTAAGTCCACGGGAAAAATTCATTTCCGGAATCAAATCCTATCAATATGTTGTGGATATCAACGATCCTGTCGATCTTGCAATACTGGTTTTTCCGTCATCGGTTTGCCATATGGCACTGGAACAATGCGGACAGAAAGGGATCAAATCAGCGATTATCATTTCGGCCGGTTTTAAAGAGGTTGGCGGAGAAGGCATTGAACGGGAAAAACAGATCAAGGCGATTGCCGATAAATATGATATGTCCTTTATTGGTCCTAACTGTCTTGGAGTCATCAATACGGATCCCAGTTCGCGAATCAATGCATCTTTTGCACGGAAAATGCCGGAGGAAGGGACCATCGGATTTCTTTCACAGAGTGGGGCCTTGTGTACCGCCGTACTTGATTATGCCCAGGCAAAACATATTGGATTTTCAAAATTCATCAGTTTTGGAAACAAAGCCGATATCAGTGAAATCGACTTGTTGTATTATCTGAAAGATGATCCAAAGACAAAGGTTATTTTAATGTATCTTGAGGAAGTTTCCGACGGAATTGCGTTAATGAAAGCTGCCCAGGATGTTATTTCAACAAGTGGAAAACCGATCCTGATTCTCAAATCCGGGCGTACAAGTGAAGGTGCTTCCGCAGCTGCATCCCATACCGGGTCATTGGCCGGCAGTGATGAAATTTGTGACGCGGCATTTAAACAATCCGGCATTATTCGTTGCAGTAATATTGAAGAGATGTTCAATATTGCCATTGCATTTGCTTATCAGCCACCTCCTAAAACAAACAACATTGCGATTATTACCAATGCCGGTGGTCCGGGTGTCCTAACGACTGACGCTGCTATTCATGATGGATTGAAATTGGCAGCCTTTTCAGAAGAAACAACGGCAATATTAAAAAAGAATCTGCCCAAAACCGCAAACATAAAAAATCCTGTGGATGTAATTGGGGATGCCCGCGCCGATCGTTATAATATTGCGTTGACATCAGCGTTTAATGACCCGGCGGTCGATGCGGTTTTTGTGATCCTAACACCACAATCCATGACCGATATTGATCTCATTGCCCGGGAAATAGCCAAGGTTTCCAGCCATTATAAAAAACCGGTCTATACGTCTTTTATGGGCGCTGCCGATGTTCAGGAGGGAATTGATGTTCTGCAACGGAATAAAATTCCTCACTATTCGCTGCCGGAATCCATGAGCAAAGCCGTTGCGACGGTTTATAAATTCAATCAGCAAAAACATGATATAGTTAAGAAGGAACGTATTTTTAACGATTTAAAACCGGAGATTGCAAAGGAAATACTAAATAATGCCATCGCGAAAAACATTGGATATCTGACAGAAGAAACCGCTCTGAAAGTACTTGGAGCATACGGGTTGCCGGTTCTGGAAAGTTACCTGGCTAACACCCCGGATAAAGCAGTACAATACGCTGAGAAAATTGGTTTTCCGGTTGTCATGAAAGTAATGTCCGAAGACATTGTCCATAAATTTGATGTCGGTGGGGTTGTTTTAAATATTCAAAATAACGATGATGCAAGAACTGCCTATGAAACCATTTTAAAAAATGTACAGACAAAGCAGCCGGGGGCAAAATTGAAGGGTGTTCTGGTTACAAAAATGATTTCTTCCGGTGAAGAAGTCATTCTTGGTCTTAAACGCGATCCGTCCTTCAATTCAGTGATTATGTTCGGCCTGGGTGGTATTTTCGTTGAAATTTTCAAGGACGTCAGTTTCAGAATTGCCCCGGTTGATGAAATTTCAGCAACATCGATGATTAATGAAATTAAATCATCTGCCATTTTGAAAGGCGCACGCGGAAAAGCGGTCAGTGATATACAGTCAATTGTCGAATCGATAATGCGCCTATCGAAACTCGCTACTGATTGTCCTCAGATCAAAGAGTTGGATATAAATCCACTGATTGTTCTTGAAGAAGGTAAAGGCTGTTATATTGCCGATGCTAAAATCATGGTATTGACAAATTCAAAATAAAAGAGAGGTTTTCCAATGAGAATTCTAATTCACGATAATTACGAAAAACTGAGCAATTGGGTAGCTTATTATGTTACTCATAAAATTAATAGTGCCAAACCGACTGCCGAAAATCCCTATGTACTGGGATTGCCAACCGGTTCTTCACCTATTGGGACATACAAGGCATTAATAAAATTGTACAAAGAGGGGAAAGTATCATTTAAAAATGTCGTGACATTCAATATGGATGAATACGTCGGTATTCCCGAAGATCACCCGGAAAGTTATCACTATTTTATGTGGGACAATCTATTCAGTCATGTCGATATTCCAAAAGAAAATATCAATATTCTGAACGGGAATGCTTCGGATTTGGAAAAAGAGTGCCACGATTATGAAGAACGAATTAAAAAAGCCGGTGGAATTGATCTTTTCCTGGGTGGGATCGGACCTGACGGGCACATTGCTTTTAATGAACCGGGCTCATCGTTAAATTCAAAAACTAGAATTAAAACCCTTACCTATGATACTATTCTGGCAAATTCCCGCTTTTTTGATAATGATATCAATAAAGTTCCGAAAACCGCTTTGACGGTTGGAGTTGGCACAGTGATGAGCGCTAAACAGGTGTTGATTATTATCAATGGATATAAAAAAGCCCGGGCATTGCAAAAGGTGGTTGAAGAGGGCGTAAACCACATGTGGACGGTCTCAATGCTGCAACTGCATGAACACGGAATGATCTGTTGTGATGACGAATCGACAATGGAAATGAAGGTTGGTACGGTAAAATATTTCAAGGATATTGAGAAAAAGGCATTATCTCGTTTTCCGAAAATATAATAAGGTAATTTAACGATGGCATTTCGAAAAATAAGCAGCAGTGAGATTGATATACTCCGAGGACAAGGTTGTTCTGCTCAGGATTGGAATTCAGTTTCCGTTAATGATTCCTTTGACACGAAAGCTATTAAAAATGTCGATTTTTTCGGCATTGTTGAAATCGGTGATTTATCGGG
>JAFGXZ010000046.1 GCA_016936335.1 Fidelibacterota bacterium | reverse complement strand
GGTATTATTTTTGGTGTGCTGATCAGCATTTTAATGATGTATTTTCACAATAATATTTTGCCCGAATTCAACCATAAAGCCCGCCTGCTGGCCGGAGATATTTATCGTAAACGACCCGGGCTGAACATTGAGCCTGGATATTTTATGGATGAAATCCCGGATTATTCCATTTATGTCAAGGAACGGGTCGGTGACAGTCTGCGTAAATTAACCATTTACAATAAAGATTCACAATCGGTTCAGACGACGATTTATGCCGACAGCGGTTATCTGGAAGTCGATGGCAATACGGTGCTGTTTACACTTTTTTCCGGTGAAATCCACGAACTGGATCTGGAAAACCTGGAAGATTACCGGCGCACGGATTTTGAGAAACATCGAATCGCTATCCCCGTCGATAACCTGATGCTGGAACGGCGTGAATCAGCCCGCCGCGGCGACCGGGAAATGACGATTGCCATGATGCGGGAAAATGTGGATAAATATACCCGCGAACGGGATAAGGTCCATGCCAAGATTCAAAAATTACTGGACAATGAACTGGATACGACGATAGGTTTTAACCTTGCCGAGATTGAAAAACTGATCAGTCAAAAGAAATCGGAAAACCTGTTAATTCTGTCTGAAAAGGCCGCTAAAGCAGGGAATAAACGTCTGAACTCCATCTATTCCCGGATAAAAGGTGAAATCAATCTCGCAACGAGTTATCAGAAACAGATCAATAAATACGAAGTGGAAATTCATAAAAAGTATTCAATTCCCATGGCCTGTGTCTTTTTTATCCTGATTGGTGCGCCGATGGGGGTTATTACGAAGAAAGGCGGAATTGCTGTTCCGGCGCTGCTGAGTTTGTTGTTTTTCCTGCTCTATTATGTCTTCTTGGTTGGCGGTGAGGAATTGGCCGACATGTTAATTATTTCGCCCTTCTGGGCGATGTGGACGCCCAATGTTCTGCTCCTGCTGGTTGGTATTTATTTGACGTATTTTGCTTCTTTTGAACACCAGGCGCTGAATATTTCCCGATTGATAGGGATTTTTAAACGTAAACAAAACCAAGATAAACCTGTGGAGTGACTATGATTCCCACTGACTTCATTGAAAAGAAAAAAATTGGCAAAGAACACACAAGCGACGAGATAAAGGACTTTATCGGTGCCTATGTCAGCGGCGACGTTCCGGATTACCAGATGGCGGCGTGGTTGATGGCAGTAAATTTTCAGGGGATGACCGACCGGGAAACCATCGCCCTGGTGGATGTAATGCTGCATTCCGGTGAGACGATTGATCTTTCCCATGTGAAAGCCTATAAAGTTGACAAACATAGCACCGGCGGGGTCGGTGATAAAGTATCCCTGATTCTGGCGCCCCTGGCCAATGCAGTCGGTTGTGTGGTGCCCATGCTCTCCGGGCGCAGTCTAGGCCATTCCGGCGGGACACTGGATAAACTGGAAAGTATTCCAAATTTCAATCCTATGTTGCCGAAAAAAGAATTTATCCGACTGGTGGAAGAGTCTGGTCTGGCCATGGGCGGACAGACGAAGGAGGTTGTTCCGGCTGACCGGAAAATGTACGCTTTGAGAGATGTGACTGCTACAGTAAAGTCGATTCCCCTGATTTGCGGCAGTATTCTGAGTAAGAAAATTGCAGAAGGTATCGATGGGCTTGTGCTGGATGTCAAAACCGGTAACGGAGCCTTTCTGCCGGAATACAACCAGAGCCAGAAACTTGCCAAACAGTTGAAAAATGTTGGTCAGCACTTTGGTTTAAATGTCAAAGCGGTTATCACGGATATGAATCAACCGCTGGGGAAAGCCGTCGGTAACTGGCTGGAAGTGGTGGAGTCAATTGATGTCCTGAAAGGCGGCGGCCCGGCCGATCTGATTGAAATTACCCTGCATCTGACGGCGTGGATGGTGGTGCTATCGGGGATTGAAAAGACTTTTGATAAAGCTATTGCCAGACTGGAAGAAGCTATCCGGTTAGGCGACGCCTGGGAAAAATTCCTGATGATGGTGACAAATCAGGGTGGTGATACGGATATGGTTACCCATCCCGAGAAATATCAAAAAGCCGGTGTCATCACGCCGGTGAATTCAACGGAAAACGGTTTTATTGAGGCGATTGATTCCTATGCGATTGGCATGTCGGCGCTGGAGATGGGCGCCGGGCGCCGGGCTCTGACGGACAAGATCAAACCGGAAGTCGGCTTTATTATCGAGAAAAGAATCGGTGATACCGTTGAAAAAGGCGAACCCTTGGCGATCATCCATGCGCCCGATAAAAACGCCTGGCAGCAAGCGGAACAGCAATTACGGAAAGCCTTTCGGATTTGTGACCACAAAGTAGTCGCACCGCCACTGTTTTACGAGACGTTTTAATTAAAATTATTGTTGCATATCATCACTTTTATTTTTTAAAGGCTCCAATGGCGCCGGAATATATGATTAATAATTCATCCGTAGAGATGAATTTTGTGGCAATTACTGATGATTCCGCGAGGTACGGCTCAGCAATCAGATGTCT
>JAFGXZ010000331.1 GCA_016936335.1 Fidelibacterota bacterium | reverse complement strand
TGTTTATATTTCTCTTTTATCATTTGATTAATCCTTTCATTCAAAAAACTCATCAATAGGATTTTTGATTTTATCAATCGCTCTTTTGGAAACATGGGTATAGATTTCCGTTGATTTTGAGCAGCGTTACTTGTGTGGATGTGTGAGTATGTGATATACCTGCTTCCCCAATGATCTGATCTTCAGTATACAATCTCATTTTCCTCTGATGTTGATTTTAATTTAGGTCATTTCAGTTTTTTTGCAAGGATAAAAACCTGAATAAGGTCAAAAGCCCGGTTGAGGCGCTGAAGCCGGATTGATCGTTATCTGCGATAAGCCGTTTTAAATTAAAAAGAGACATTGCGGGACTGCCGTGTAAAAATTATGCCCAAATTAATACTCAAATAGGGCAGTATCGGTGAAATATCATTATAGACCGAAAAACAGAAATCCGACTGCCGGCTGGTATTTTCCCGGTTGGACCAGGAGACGGCGTAGATATTCTGATTCAGTCGCATATCGAGAAAGAGTTTGCGTCGCTCGAGGCGATATCCCAGGCTCAGATAGAGGATCACGCTGCTGTTCCGGAGAGCGTTCTCGCGATTGTCCAGTTGATAATATTTGATAAATCCACCTGTATAGAAACCTTTATTGGCGCTGTTCTTCGCCAAGAAATAATTAACGCCGCCATGTATCTGGAAGAGGCGATAGAGGGTATTGGGATATCCATACGACAGGCGTGTTTCGATGGTTTTACGGTTCTGATAAAGACCGGCATTGACAGCCATACCGGTTTCAAGATTGCTGGCAAGCGGAAGATAGAGGTTGGTGAACTGGTTCGGAATGGATGTCAGCGGCGCGATGGGATTTATGCCAAGATAGTACTTGGCCGGCTCCGGTTCACCGTCAGCAAATCCATTAAAATAAAAAACGAATAATATGAAAATCAGGCGTTTCATTTGGCAATCGTATAGGTGAAATAGGTTTCTTCATTGATTCGGTGTTTGCAGATATTCCCGGCAGGGTCGGAAACATAGATGAGGCCGGAATATTCCGAATCACCCTCTTTCCCGTTGCGGTTCGGGAAGATCTGCCAGGCATTCAGCCGTCTGGAGATAATATTAAAATTGGGCAAACCAATCGGTGAGGCAAAGGCCGAGAGGATGATGTCGATACCGGCGTCGATATATTGGCGGGTCAGCCATGCGCCATTGACGTCGGCACAGATCATCAGACCAAGATTAAAGTCTTTTATGGAAACAATTTGCGCATTTTTTACGGGGGAGTAGCCGGCGGCTTCATCCTCTGAGGTCAGGGTGTTTTTCCGATGGACTCCGATAATTTCACCTTCAGGATTGATCACGACCAGTGAGTTATAAAACCGGTTGCCCTCTTGTTCCGCCATGCCGAAAGAGATATGGACATCGTGCCGATCGGCCAGCAGCACCAATGAATCGGTAACTGCACCGGGAATAGGCTCGGCGATTGCTGAAATATACTCCGGCTTTTCGGCATACCAGCCGGTAATGGTCTCCCCGAAGCAGATCAACTCGGTATGGGGATATGTCTGCATTATCTCGTCAATGAATGATTTGATTTTGGTGAGATTTTTCCCCTTCTGTTCAGAGCATGTCATCGCGACGACGGCGACCCGGAGAGTGGATGTCGTGTCGGCCAACTCATAGCCGATGTTAACACCCTCGGCCTCAAAGGCGTTAATGGTCAAATAATCGTCCTCACAGCGAGGGGCCAGAAGGCCGGCTATCAGGACACTCAGGACGGCGATGAGATATTGGAATCTATTTATTTTACCATCAGTACTTTTCATTATAATCAGTTTCCTGAATCGAAACGTTGACCAAATTAATAATTTGACCGAGGAAAAACCAGAAAGTATTTCAGTGTTTTAGATAATGTGATGATATACTTATCAGAGCGTGGGAGTCACGCTGCACTTTTCGGTGACAATTTTAAGAATCAGAGCGGTCTATATCCTGATTTATGATTTTATCGAAATCCATCATTGTACTTTATTTATCGACCTAAAATACGTCTCGTTTAAAATGGCAGTACGGCTTTTTACCATTGTTCTGATAATAGTCCTGATGGTAATTTTCAGCTTTATAAAACTCTGTGGCTTTTTCCAGTTTGGTGGCCACATCGTAACCCTTTTCCTCAAGAATATTGACCAGTTTTTGGGCGATCTCCTTTTGCTCATCGGAGGTAAAGAAGATATAAGAAAGGTATTGTTCACCGATATCCGGTCCCTGTCCGTTGGTCTGGGTAAAGTCGTGGGTTTCGAAAAATAATTTTGCTAATTCCTCAAAACTGGTTTTGGCCGGATCGAAAATTACCTGAACGGCTTCTTTATGGCCGGTTTTCCCACTACAAACCTGCTGATAGGTTGGTGATTTTGTGCGACCACCGATATACCCGACGGTCGTGGAAATAACCCCCGGGACTTTTTGAAAATAGTATTCTGTTCCCCAGAAACAGCCGGAGGCAAAAATTGCTTCCTCGCTCGCCGGTGTATCCTCCAGCGGAATAAAATTCAGTGAAACTGAATTGACACAATGCCGGATATTTTTATCAGTAAAACCTTCACCTTTGAAGACATGCCCGAGATGGCCGCTGCAATTAGCGCAGACGATTTCGGTTCTGATGCCATCGGCATCGGGAACCCGCTTAACAGCTCCCGGAATTTCATCATCAAAGCTCGGCCAGCCACAGTGGGAATCGAATTTATCTGTGGAACGAAAGAGTGGTGCATTGCACTGTTTACAGGTATAGGTGCCGTCTTCTTTATGATTGACATATTCACCGGACCACGGTCTTTCGGTGGCTTTGAAAAGGATAACTTTTTGTTCAAAGGGAGTCAATTTATTGTACTTCATATCTTCCTGCGCGTTCAGAATAGTTAAAATTGAGTATAAACCGATCAAGACTATTTTTTTCATCATCAGCTCGCTTTCATTATCTCTTTGATGCACCGGGAACTCTCAGGATACAAATTGAAAGAGATGAGATAGGATACTGAGTAATGAGATGCCGGATATCGGATGTTTGAGATTTTTGGTTTGGAATTTGAAATTTGTTGTTTGGCGTGTTGAGATTTATTTGAAAACTGGGATTTGTTATTTGAAATTTACCAACGGAGGATTCAGATACTCTGACTGAATTGTGAAAATCCTTTATAAGTGTCGATCAGGAATTTCCTTTGATCGGTGGAGTACTGCAGATCCTGAATCGGATTACCCCGGATAATTTCCTCTTTTGCAGCGGCACTGTTATGCCGGGTCGTATCACTGATAAACCATTGATCATCACGATGGATAAACCGCTGATTTTCGTGAACAAATGCAAACTGATCGTGCTGATACTGAGGCAGCGTTTTACCTTTCATATTGTACCAGTAACTCTGCAGACATGGCGGTAATTTAAGGAACTTAGAGATTGCTGTTTTCCCAATGGGGAGTTCTGCCGATTGGATGATATAATCGTAGAGTTGCTGGGTTGAAATCGGAGTATGGACATCTATCCCAGAAAATTCGCCAGCAGCATTGATAAACATGGGCACCCGGTTACCTGCTTCAGTGACATTGCTGAAATGATACCACCAGTTCTCATCACCAAAATTATCACCGTGGTCAGAAAGAAAAATGAAAAGGGTCTGAGGAAAATTCAAAGTAAGGTACTCGGCGAAATTATCAATTATCGGAGCGATTCGCTGCCAGGCGAGTTGCTGACGGCGTCGTATTGTCTGCAACATTTCCGGTGGTATAAAGCGTTTTCCACTGCTCAGCCAGGTCTGATTGACGAGATGAAAGAGACTGAAGATTTCCCGGAGTTTCAAGTTGGTTGATTGTGAGATGGCTTTGAATTTCGGCGAAACATGATAGGGGAAATGAGTTTCCATCAGGTTGATGAACAGAAAAGTTTTTTTATTCTTTTCAGTATTTTCAGTGAGGATTTCTTTTGCACGAGCGAGCTGCATGCTACAGAAGCTGTGGAACCAGGCCTGACCGGCTTTGATATCTTCCGACATTTTACCGCCGATGAAGTCTCCCTGCATGATTCTTTTTCGCATCCGGCGCTTACTCATCAATAAAACAAAATTTAGGAGTGGAATTTTACTGGTATCGAACCATTGCCAGGCTTTTTCCGTGCGCTGAAAACCACGATCCAAATTAAAAATATGGGTTGTGACGGTATTGGCGGTAATTTGGATTGTATTAAAACCGAGTTTCGCGAGAGTTTCTGCAATCGTTGGGCGGTCTTTCCGCAGTTCTGTGCGGGTACGTGTCGTAGCCTGATGTTCATGGGGAAGAAAACCGGTGAATATTGAGGCGGTGGCCGGAAGGGTCCAGCAGCCGGCTGAGTAGGCTTGATGAAATTTCATAGAATGTTGGTTCAGGAATGGAAGGAGTTGACGGTTATTTCCCCAAACCGTATCATAACGCAAACTGTCCGCAATGACCATGACGATATTTTCATACAAAGACAACGCTGAATTCCTGTCAATTGCATACGAATGAGATACCGTTCACAGAAGTAAAGCTAAGGGATGTGAAACAGAATGGAAAGCAAAATGTTGTGACCTATCAATGATTGAAATTCGTAAAAAAGGTCTGGGCGATCAACCCGGCAATGGGCGGAAAAAAGAACGTGGATGCCAGCCGGATCAGTGTAAATTTCCAGCCTAAAATCCCAAACTCCATCGGTAACCGGGCAACGGCCCATAGAGACCAGGCGGTCAGATACGCCACCATTGTTCCGATTCCGGCTCCAGATTTTAAAAAACCGGCAATAACCGGCAAAGCGACATAGGGTCCACCGGGAGTCAGACCGCCGGCAATTGTCCCAATCAATATTCCTTTGATGCCGGCCTCATTACCAATCCACTTGCTGATTAGCTCATTTGGAATCAGAATCTGGACCATCCCGGCGATAATAAATGCAAACATCAGTAATGGCAGTACCTGGTAAGTCATTTTCCAGGCCGATCGTAAACCGATCAGGTGCATCTGATCACCTTTATAATAAGCAATAAGTACTAAAATGACGGCAATGACCGCCATGATAATCGTGGGAACCAGCATTTGATTTCCTTTTCGCTTGGATGTCTGCCCGGTTTTCGCTTGAATTTGTTCCTGGAGCATCTATTTTTCCATGGTTATATTCATTGGCGGCGACTGATTGTTTTTATCCTTGCCCATGTACAGGGTCACATGGGGGAAAGGGATCTCAATGTCTTTTTCATCAAATACGATTTTCAGACGGCGCTTGAATTCCCGGCCGATGCGCCACTGTTTGATCGGTTTTGTGGTCGTCCTCGCTTTGATTACGACGGAAGAATCACCGAATTTATCAAGTCCCA
>JAFGXZ010000330.1 GCA_016936335.1 Fidelibacterota bacterium | reverse complement strand
GCATTCCATATACATCTATTCGAAAATTACCGGGAGTGATATTATAGGTCGCCCCGGCGGGGATAGTGAGGGTTTCACCGTAACTGACTTCAACGGTCAATCCATTCGTAATAGCGCTGGAGTAATTCGAGGTAATGGTAGCTCCTGCACTTCCAAATACCACTCTGGTTTCCAAAGAACCTGCTCCATCCAGAAACGTTGCCGTGCCCTTTGATACGGACCAACCTGTAAACACTAAAATATCGCTGGTCGTCACTATTCGTTTTTCCGCTTTGAGTGAATAGATGGGAATATCTGGTAATCCATCAGAATTCTGATTTAAGAACACATTGAAAGAGCCCGATGTCACTGTCCGGTAATCGTCCGGCTGAGTCTGTGTCTGGCTATTATAATACCAAGGGTCATGGAACATTATCGGGTATTGAGAACTGAGATTAATATTGTTAATCTCTTCATACATTGCATAATGTTTATCAATAAACAATGGCGTATTAATTACTTTCGAGAGTATATACTGCTCATATTTCTCATTTTCAGCTTCTTTCCAACGATGGTGTTGATAGTCACCGGTTTCACCACCATATTCATAACCTTCGAATACTCGGGGTAACGTATTAATACTGTAATTGTAATTGGTGTATAATGTTCGGCTGCTTCCCGAATTAAACGTTTCGGATGAACTAAGACTTGTATTGGTTAATGTCAACTGACCGCCGGCGTCTTCATCAACCACAATATTCCTGAACGTACAACTATAGGTTGTAGGAAGACCAACTTCGTAGAGCCTCACATCAGTATCAGTACCGGATTCAAAATAAACTGATGCTACTAATAATACAGTTTCTTCTTCATATGGCAATACGGCAGAATGAACGGGTTTTCCAGTTGCCATGTATTCACCATCATAGTTTAACTGCCCGACATTTTGAATTAACCATGGTTCCGGCTGAAATGAATCATAATCATCAACATACTGGATTACCTTTAAACCGATTGTGCTGTATAAATCCGAACCATCAAAAGATAGAAAGGATACAAAAAAGTCACCGCTATTTACATCCGCGACAATATGAGGAAATACGGCATCTTCCGAACTATTAAATATTTTTGTTAAGGTCGTCCAATCTGAATTGTCTGCATAATATAGTGACCAAAGACCAGTGCCGGAATCATAATTGGAATATACAACCATTACTTTTCCTGATTCTGCATTATAGGCAATACTCGGTGTGGAAATCTTTTTTAATTTTACATTTCCCCAGGACGTTCCCGGATATGTTGCAAGATTTGAAGTGATGGTCACCTCGGCATCTCCATATCGCCTAAGCTTAAGCGAATTATCAACTCTGTAACAAAAATACGGTGTAGAATTTTCACCAATCGTTAAATCAAAATGCGGTTGAGCTATGAATAAATTGTTATCATCGGATATTGTTGTTTTTGAATATACCGCATCTGAAGTGAAATATTCTAATTCATTATCTTGATTTATCGTCAGAAAATGAATTACTTCCGGCGAGTTTAGATAATCGCTATATGTTACCATATTCCGTGTAAATCCTGAGGATATAGTACTTTCATTCTCCAACAAATACCATACGGTATTCGAATATATGCTATTATCGTTCTGATCAAAATTACTCATCGAACGCGTACACAATAATACATCATCGTTTTCACCCTTAAAAACTCTGCTCTGAATATACTCATAATCGTAAAATGGGTCAATTTCATCAATTGTCCAACTGGATTGTTCAGCAAAGTGAGGGTGGGGAATAAAATATCCAGATGCCTGTTGATGGGTATAACATATTCCATAGGTTTCTTCATAAGTATCAATAACAACAAAGGGGTCGAATTGATCTCTCGTTTGAGCATCATCATCTCCGTTATATCCGTCACCGACATCGCTATCGAATCTCAGGGTTCCGATTTGGGCTAAAACCATATTGAACATTAATACAACTCCTAACATCACAATAAATAATGACTTTTTCATGACAATTCTCCTTTAGAAAATTACTACCGAAAGAAATATGGGATGGCTTTTATACTAAACAGAAATATTTTCTATCGAACACCCTTAATCAGAAGAGCGCTCGATAAAAAAGACCCAAAATAATGACCAACAATGTATATTTTATTATTAACAACATTAATCACGCCGAATTCTCTATCATCATCATACAATTCAAGGTAACGGGACCATGTCTGTCCGTTGTAATGATACAAAGAACTATATGCCCCGGTAATAAAAATATCGTATGGGCTATCCCCACGAATCTGGTGTGGACAGGAAAAATATCCGATTTCACCCAATACATCAATCTCGGTATATTTTGTCGGAGAAAATTTATTATCCAGAGTAAATAATCCATATCCACCCCCAACCCAGAGTTTCTCGGAGTCGGGATGAGTCCAGATAGTGTTGCAGTGAGGATTGTACCTGAGAACATTATCCAGGCTGTTGCTGTCATCGGCATAGCGCTCATAGATTTTTTTCCATTCACCGTTGTTAAGAAAGAGAATAACAGACGCCAGGCTATTGTCAGCATGTCCACAAACCCAAATATGTGTCACTCCGGTTTTAGGATCAATCTCTCCCCAGATATCCGTTAAATTAATTTTGGTCCCTGTATCCATCTTCTTGAATGTCTGTCCATCGTAATGAACAATAGAACCTTTTCTACCAATAAAGTAGATATTGGTTGATGATGAAGCCCAAATATCTGTCACACCTCCATCATCATCACCAAGAATACCCATATCCCAGAGATGAAATCTTTCCCATTTATTACCACTCCAATGATAAATAATACCTGTTGCAATCCAAATATCATTTCCCGAAAAGTAGTAAATACCTTCGCAAATTACTCCCATAATTCCAATCAACTCATAATTCCATTTCTCACCATCCCAGTGCATTGCATTATAACTGCTGTCGCCGGTGTCGATTTTTCCAACCGCCCAGATATTGTTCTCATCAACATAAAAAATATCATTGAGACTACTATTATTTCCGCCAATTGTCTGGATATCCCAACTGGAAAAAGTATGCTCACTGAGTTCCGGCGTGATGATTGTTAACGGTTCACTTGAATCAATCGTTTTACCCTTATCCTGTATCAGTAAGCGATACTGATACGATGTCGATGGTTCCAGTTCTGAATCAACAAGGATTGTATCCTTACCAAAAAGAGTATCGGTTACCACCATTTCACTATCCCGTTGCAAGGCATATTGACGGACACTTCCGGAGTCCGATATCGAAACCGATAACCGGATATAAGTAGGCGCTGATTCGATTGCCGATAATTGAATGTCATAATCGGGATTATCAGTGGGCTCAGTGGTACAGTCCTTACAGGATATTGGATATAGTACAAATAGTAAAAGAATCAGTTTGGAAATATTTCGTCTTTTTAAAATCAATCTAAAAGTAATAAAAGCCATCACAATTCTTTCCTGGTTTCTCATATATTGAAACTACAAGTTTTTTAGTGTAATTTCAATTGTTCTGTGTTCGTGTCGTTTTTACGGTGCGGCGCACCACCCCTCAGATTGAGCCACCACTCATCTGAGGGGTT
>JAFGXZ010000329.1 GCA_016936335.1 Fidelibacterota bacterium | reverse complement strand
CTTCCCGATAAATCCTGGCAAACAGAATCTGCATTTTATCTTTCAATTCCAAAGACGGTGTAAAATTATTCACCTTTTTTAATTCGGTAATTGCCTTCTCTATATTATTCTGTTGCAGGTTGATTTCTGCAATTTTATACTGTGCCAGTGCTGCCATCGGAATATCTCGCCCTGCTTCTGTTGTCAAGCGGTAGTAAAATAGGGCTGAATCCAGATTTCCAGAAGACTGATGCAGATCAGCCAATGCAAAAAATATCTCCGATTTCATGACAGGATCTTTTTCCCGCTGACTGGATATTTTCAATTGTCGGAGTGATTGTTCTTTCTCACCCATTTTCCACAGGCAACGACCATACCAAATTTCCGCACGAGCACGCAAATCACTGGCCGGATAGGTGGCAAAATATTGTTCAAAGCTTTTCCGAGAAGCGGAGTAGTCCGTTTTATAATACTGTGACATCGCAATAATATAAGCGGCATTATCGGTCCAACGGCTATCCGGATACATCAGAATGACTTTGTTAGATTTTTCAATGGCAGTATTGAAGTTTTTTCTGACATTGACGGTAATTTTTCCATCACCGGCTTTTTCCAACTCCTCAATACCTTTTTTATAATACTGTTCAGCATTATAAAATGTATTGTAATAGGCGCATGAACCAAGCATAATGGACAAAATACCGAAAATGACGATCAGGCAGAAATTTTTCCTCGATTTATTCACAATAATACTGGTATTTCTAATTATTTATCATTCCGTAATAATTTATAATCATCCAGAAACATCGGCAATATTTCACCGGAAAGTCCTTCCAGATGAAGATCCACAATGTCACTGATCGCGGTAACTGTTTTATTGATCTCAATAAGGTATGAATTGTTCTGTTTGGCAACTCGCGGCAGATTGGAAGCTGGTGATACCTGAGCGCTGGTTCCAACAGATAAAAATACGTCGGATTGTTTGGATGCCTGATAGGCTTTTTCAATACTTTCTTCGGGAAGAGCTTCCCCAAACCAAACAACATTCGGCCGAATCAGACCGCCGCAATAACAATGAGGAATATGATTGGGATTATGACGAAAAATATCATCAAATTCTTCCTGGGAATATTGCAGGTTACAATTGACACAGTAATTTTCCATAATATTACCATGCAGTTCAACGACATCACTGCTACCGGCCCGCTGATGTAACCCATCAACATTTTGAGTAATCAGATCAAAAGTCGGCGCCAATTTCTGCAATTCAGCCAAAGCGTGATGTCCCGGATTAGGCTCGGTGTTGTGGATAATTTCACGACGATGCTGATACCATTCGGACACAACAGCGGTATTATTATAAAATGCCTCAAAACTGGCCAACTCTTCCGGGGATAATTTTTTCCAGAGACCTTCCTCGCCCCGAAATGTCGGGATACCACTTTCAGCAGATACTCCGGCTCCTGTCAAGACAACCAGTCTTTCGGCCTGTTTTAATTTCTGAATCGCAACAGGATCGTTGATTACTTTCATCCAGCCTTCTTATTTCATTATCATTAAATTCACCATTACCGCCCAAATTTATAGTCTTTTATCCCACAAACCAATGAATTATTCCGGTTCCATGGGATTCTATTCTTCCCATCATATCGTTAAAAACACAATTGCTGACTCTGTAAAACCGTCGACCAGGTATTTATTTTTCCTTAATTTGTCGCGCTGTCAATTTCAATAAATCGTTTAATTTATTTTCTATTTAATTTCTGATTGAAGGTAATTTTATAAAAATTCAATTTGAACTCCAATAGTAGTTCTAACCGATTTTATAAAGAAAGTTCCATACTCGTAAAAGTATAATACGTTTGATAGTTTAATTGGTGCGTTCAAATAACTAACTTTTGCTAATTGATTTGATTTATCTAAATTTACTTCACTGTTTTTTAAAAGATTTTTTGATTAACGGATAATTATAAACTGTTTGGGGGTTTCAATGAAAAAAGACACACAAGAATTGCTCAAGTATCTTTTATTATCAATTGGTATATTATTCTTTGTTCTCATAATCACGGCATTGTTCAATAAACCGTCAGAAGTTATTGCAGTTAAACCGCTTGCTAATTATCCTGCCAGAGAACTTCGGGGCGTATGGATGAGCCGGTTTGATTATACCCAGAATCTGGGCACAACCCAAAAAGAAATAATTCAGGAATATATCAGAAAATCCTTTAAAACAGTGAGAAATGCCAATTGCAATACGGTGTTTTTCCAGGTCAGGGGCAACGGAGATGTTCTCTTTCAATCAAGTTATGAACCCTGGAGCCATTTACTCACCGGAACTTTGGGAAAAGACCCCGGTTGGGACCCGCTGGAATTTGCATTGACGGCAGCACACGAGACGGGTCTGGAATTACATGCCTGGATTAATACATTTCCCTGCTGGCGAGGAACCAGCGATCCAATCGAAACATCACCGACACAACCCTATGCCGCTCACCCGGATTGGGTTGTTTGTGACAGTAACGGTGTTCAAATGCCAAAATCCGATCACTATGTTTCTTTCTCTCCGGGAAATCCTGAAGCCCGCAGACATATTAAGAATATCGTCATGGAAATCTGCTCTAAATATGACATCGACGGAATTCATTTTGATTATATTCGCTATCCTGAAGGTTCAATCACGAACGGTTATTCCCATGATGCCGTCAGTATATCACGTTTTAATTCGAGAAAGGATAATCTGCTCCGGCTCGACTGGGCAGATTGGCAACGGGAGCAAATCACCGAATTTATTGCTGAATCGTACAACGCGATCACTTCGATCAAGCCCTCAGTCAAAGTATCTGCTGCAGTACTGGGTAATTATAATGCACCAGGTTGGAACGGATATCACGAGGTGTATCAGGATGCCGCACGCTGGGCATCCATTGGAAAAATCGATATGATTATTCCAATGACCTATGCTTCCCGGACAAACGGCCGGTTTCAATCCCTGATTGAACGCTGGCAGATTTTACAGAATATTGAGCAACCCATCGCGGCCGGTCTGGGTGTCTGGGCTTTTCCTTTCAAAGAAATTCTGCAGGAAATCGATGACGCCCGGGAAACT
>JAFGXZ010000045.1 GCA_016936335.1 Fidelibacterota bacterium | reverse complement strand
TCGGTTTGATAATCCGAAAGATCGTTTCCGGCTCTGTCTGGCTATCGGAAACTGCCGAGACACATCTCTCGCGGTCATCATTGCTCCTTTATTAACCGACCCGTCGCCGCTGGTCAGAACCGGCGCCGCGTTCGCACTCGGACTCCTGCCGTGCCGGGAGTCGACTCAATTATTAACGGACCAGCTTCAAACCGAAGAAGACGACGAAGTCGTGCGTCAAATCGCACTATCTCTTGGTCAGACGGGGACCATTGAACATCTTCAAGGGCTACAAAAAAATTCCGGGAAATATTTATCAAAAAACACGCTTTATAAAGCGGCTGTTTCTTTTTTTTCACGTGGAATAGCTCCCTCTTCAGTTATCGCAGAATGTTGCCAGGCACTTAAATCGGCCAATCAATCAGAGCGGCAAACCGCAGCGGTAGCATTATTACGAATTCGGCAACCAGAAGCTATTCTACCCTATATAGCTGTTTTGCTTTCAGCATCGAATAGTCCCGATCCATATGTTCGCTATGCCATTGCCCGATTACTTAAAGGACAATCTTTTTCTCAAAAAAATGATTTGTATCGTCGTTTTATTGCCGATCCTGACTGGCGTGTTCGGCATGAAACGGCCATGGCGATCCCGTTCTTTACAATTACCGATAGTTCCTGGCTGGTGCTTGTGAACGATCAAAATCCTCATGTTGTTGCGTCGGCCTTACAGAATCCACCAGAGACTATTATCTGGAAAAATGAAATTTTAAACATCATCAGCAATTTAACGGTATCTAGCTCTCGTTCGGTCGCAGGTTCTGCAACCCGGCTTATTTACGCTCATGACGATTCGGTTTTTAAGAAAATCCACCGGCCACTTATAACCGATGACAATTTGTTGGTTGATAAAATCGCGGGGATCGGTCTGCGTCGTCCATCCAGAGATATATACATTCTATTATTACCCTATATAAACCGACGGGATAAATCAGTATCTACTGCAGCCTATTCCAACATTATAAACCAGCTTGATTCGCTGGTGTATTACTCCATGATTTCCGATGATGAACTACTCGAATTTATTCTTACTGGATTAAATAGCAATAATCCCGTCAACATAACCTTGGCGGCACATTATATTTTTTCCTCAGAAAATCAAATCCCTGATATAAAACAGCATTTATACCAGTGCCTGGAAAAACACCCGGATTTTCAATTTCTCGAATCACAATTAATGATTCTCCGGGCAATTGAAAAGCTCCGTCCCGAAGATGCGTCCGTTTATCTGTTTCCGCTTTTACGTTCAAAACATTTTCAGATTCAGGAGGAAGCTTTTCGAATTCTGGTCAATTCCTATAATCAAAAAATTGCCGAACCGACGTTCGCGATCGATTTATATTTATATCGAGACTTATCCAAAATAACGAAATATGGCCTGAATCCGGTCGTAGAAATTTTGACCTCACGCGGAAAAATATTAATGCAATGTAATGCCTTTTATGCGCCCTACACTGTTAGTGCATTTTTGGAATTGGTCGAAAGTGGCTATTATAGCGGACTTCGCTTTCATCGGGTCGTGCCTAATTTTGTGATTCAGACCGGTGATCCGCGGGGAGATGGGTGGGGCGGTCCTGATTACCACCTCCGCACCGAACGCTCGCCGCTGAGCTATGAGGCCGGCTCGGTTGGCATAGCAAGCGCCGGACCCGATACCGAGGGCTCGCAATTTTTCATTACTACTTCACCACAATATCACCTGGACTATCATTATACCCTTTTTGGCAGGGTAATTGAGGGAGTGGATGTTGCCGAAACCATTGAGGTCGGAGATAAAATTATTTTTGCCAGAATAATTACGACATTAAAGTAATTTCGCGATAATAAATCCAACCGCGAATCCCACCAGAAAAATAACCGTAACCATACGATAACTAACGACATCCCGGCCGTAGCCCTTTTTAATCGCAATAACGGAAATGTAGTATCCCATGGCATTCAGAAGCCAAAAAACCGGCAGCGATAATACTTTAATAATTAAAGGACCGATAAAGGGCACCATGGCGACGATTCCGGCAAGACCGGTGAAGGCGTTGGCAATTATTCCAAAAATTACTACGGCAACGGTAATAATTTCTTTGTCAATGTTTAGAACAAGTCCAAGCGCAATCGCTATGATTATAATCAGCCATGTTATAATAATTCGCCGGTTGCGATAGAGCAGAAAGTAGATGTTGCGGGAAAATTCCACCGCTATTTCTCCAATGTTGAAATGTACTGTCGGGGTATTGCGCCCAAATCTGCCGCGGCACAATTGTCTTGAACCTGTTGAGCGTCTTTTGCACCGGGAATGGCAACATGACAGGCTTCGTGAGACAGGCAAAAACGGAGACTTACCTGTGCCATGCTTTGTTCCGGGTAACGCTCAAATAAAGACCTAGAATTTTCGAGATTCCGCAGGTATTTGTCCAGTTTTTCCGGAGACAGGTTCATGCTCCTGTGATCGTCCTCCGTAAATCGGGATTGCCGGCTGAATTTTCCTGTCAGAAGACCAAATAATAAAGGAATCCGGACGATGACTCCGGTGCCATACTCAATCGCTTTTGGAAACAATACATTTTCAGCCTCGCGTTCGAGCAAATTATAGCGCACCTGGATTGTGTCGATAATATCATGATACCGGTCCAGCAAAAACGCCTGATTGGTTTCCTGAAACGACTGAACGCTCCAGCCGGCATACCGGATTTTCCCGTCCTTTTTCAATATTTCAAGCGCCTCCCAGGGTTCATCCTGATCCAGTTTTACCAGGTCTCCGGAATGAAGCTGCAGCAAATCCAGCGCATCTACTTTCAAACGTTTTAGGCTTTGCTCGGCGGCATAAATAATATAGTCTTTTGTGTAAGTTTGCCGAATAGGCCCATAACCTTCATCATCTGATTGACCGGCATTATAGAAATCATTACCGGCCTTTGTGGCAATAATAACTTCGCCTTTGCCACCGCGATCGCTCAATACTTCGGCAATTAACTGCTCCGAATGCCCAAAACCATAAACATCGGCCGTATCGATAAAGGTTACTCCCAGATCCAATGCTTCGTGAAGGGCTTTTTTTGACACACTGTCGTCTGTCGGGCCCCAATTCATTCCACCAATGGCCCAGGCGCCAAAGCCAATGGTCGATACTTTTGGTCCACGCTTGCCCAGCTGTTGGTAAATCATATTGTCATCTCTTTTCTGTTTAAATTAAAAATGATCCGCAATCCGGTCAGGGTCAGGTGCTTATTAAAATCGTTCACATCTTTAGTATTTTTTGCAATATCCTCGGAAAGCCCGCCGGTCGCAATAACAAATACATCCTTCTGTCCCAATTCACCTTTAATTCTTTTAACAATACCCTCAATCATGGCAATGTGCCCGACAAATATTCCACTTTGCATGTGCTCTTTCGTTGTTTTTCCAATAATATGATCGGGATATTGAAGATCAATTTCGTGCAATTGAGCAGCCCGGCGGATTAATTCCAATGAACCGGTAACCAGTCCGGGCGAGATAGCCCCACCAGTATAATCACCGGCCGCATTCAGGACATCGAAGGTGGTCGCAGTTCCCAGGTCAACTACGATTAACGGACATTGATAATATTGTTTGGCGGCAACAACATTGCAAAGCCGGTCGGCCCCGATTTGTTTCGGTTCGCGCACCAGCAGATTCATGCCCAAATTCAGACTACTGTTCACCACCAGCGGGTCTCGCCCAAAGTAAATTCTGCTCATCTTTATAAAACTGTTCGTAAGCTCCGGAACAACTGAGCTGATCGCAATATCAGAAATATTCTCCGTTGGTATATTGACGGAATTGCAGAGCTGTTTTACCATTATCCAGTATTCATCAACCGTCCGGGTATGGGAGCTGACAAGGCGCCAGCTCTCCAGCAGCTGTTTGTCCCTATAAATCCCTACGACTGTATTTGTATTGCCTATATCAATCACCAGCAACATATTTTTTTTACTCCTTTAAAACAGTTACATCCCCGGCATAAAATAGCCTTAGCTTGGATCCGATCTTTAGTCGCAGCCCGCCATCCTCCGCAAGACTGTCAAAAACACCCCGGTAAATTTCTTTGCCGTCATCAATGGCAATTTCCCGCCCAATCGACCCGCAAGCATCCTGCCACATTCTAATTATAGGTCTGTCCCCGGATTCCTGCAATGTATTTAGCAAGTGATCAATAGCGATCAGCACATTCTTTAATATCCCAATGCGGTCCCATTCGTAACCGCTTTCTGCCGCCAAAGACGTGGCATGTTTCAGATCTTCAACAAAGAATTGCTGTTGCTGATTTACATTTAAACCAATGCCGATCACCAGTTTTTCATAGCGGCCGGTTGTTATTTTGCCCTGAACCAATATTCCACAGATTTTTTTTTCGTTAAGTAATACGTCATTCGGCCATTTTAAAGATAAATTTGAACCGGAAGGCAAACTGGCCTGAAGTCCACGATAGACGCCGACCGCAGCTAAAAACGTATAGACAGACGGCATTTTTCGGCCGAATAAATTATTCAACAGAATTGAAAACAGGAGCGCTGTTTCAGGAAGACTTTGCCATGTCCGGTTGAATCGTCCACGCCCGGCGGTCTGGTCGTCGGCCAACACGACAGTGCCATTTAATAGGTCTTCAGCGTCCAGTAAAAACCGGTTTGTGGAATCGATTGTTTTAAAGTGCAGAACTGTGTTTTGTAAAACCTTTAAATCATTTGAAAGTTTTATTTTATTGGCAGTTGATTTCATATACTATTAGCACCTGTAAAAATGTTAAAATCCACGCTCTTTACGGATGGTTTGGTAAGCATCATTGATGGCCTTGAATTTTTCCTCCGCCAGGTTCTGAATTTCCGGCCCGAGATTGGCAACTTTATCGGGGTGGTATTTTACCGCCAGGCTCCGATAGGCCTTTTTAATTGTCCCAATCTCATCATCGGGATTCACATTCAGGATTCCGTAGGCCTGATTATTCGTTTTAATGAAGATTGATTTTATAGAATCATGGTCCTTTTCCGAAATGCCGAGTCCGGAACAAATATCCTGAATAGCCCGCAGCTCGGGTGGTTTAAACACACCGTCCGCACCCGCAATTCCATATAACACATGGACCAGTTCAAGGCGGGAATAGTAGTCCATGTGCTGGCTTATTTGTTGAGAAACATCATGGACGTTATAATCCTTTTTTAAAATCTCTTTATAAAGATACAAGAGGTCCTGGGCGTTTCGCTCGCCAAATTTATTTACCAGATAATTTTTAACATACTGGACTTCGGACGAGCGGACAGTATCGTCGGATTTATTGACATAGGCAAACAGGGACAACATCGCCACGGCAAAATCCCCCGCCCGCGTATCACCATAGGGCGAACCGTCCCCGCGAATTCTGCCTCTCCCGAAACCTGTCGGTTGGGGATAATTTTCAGAAAGCATACTCCCAATATAGGCCCCGAAGATCGCACCCAGCGGTCCAAGTAACGCCCACCCAATTCCACCGCCAATTATTGTGCCTGTCCATTTGCCCATATTTACCTCACAATCAGTTCCAAATTCAGACAACGGAAAAAAGTAACGCTATTCATGCAATTTTACAATGCACAAAAATATCCCCCGAAATAAAATACTCCGGGGGACATTATGTTTTTTTTTGCGTCAGGTTATCGAATCGATATTCCAACACCAGCTGTAAACACGTTGTCTGCGCCCATTGTGTAATCAGCGTTGATATTGATAACAGCGAGCCGGATACGACCGCCAATGGTTGTACGGAATTTATTGTCGCCCTTCATATCAAATTTGATCGGTGTCGTTGAGCCGTCAGCTAATTCAAGATCATACTTGATCTTAATATTTGACGTTTCCATGCCCACGGCACCATAAACACCCACACCAAACAGTAACAGACTTATGTCTTTACCGGCCATCAGGGTCAAGAGAGTATTGTTTGCCTCAAAAACTGAACCCAGTGCCATTTTCTGGGTATAGGCTCCAACGGCAATATTGACCGGAAACATGGGAATTGGAATAAAGGGATCAAGGGCAAGTTTTACACCGCCACCAAAAAATTGAAATGATCCAAGATCTTCATTAATTTCGACTTC
>JAFGXZ010000328.1 GCA_016936335.1 Fidelibacterota bacterium | reverse complement strand
GTCGTTAACCATTTGGTTTTGTGCTCGGCGTCCAGTGAATTTCCAATTCCCACGATCATCCGGATCAACCGGTATGTCCGGATTCATAACTGGTTTGCGGTACTTAATAAAGCAAACATTTTCAGAAGAGACAGCCATACCTGTCAGTATTGCGGAGCAACAGGTGTTCCCTTGACGATTGATCATATTGTGCCAAAGGTGCTGGGTGGCAAAGAGACCTGGGATAATCTGGTAACAGCATGTATTTACTGTAATAACAAGAAAGGTGACAGGCTGCTGGAATCGACGGGAATGACGTTGAAAACGATACCTAAAAGACCGCATAAAGTACACACATTACAACGATTCAGCGGTGCTCCGCTTGATGATTGGCGACCGTACCTGTATTTAGATTAGAAAGAGAACAGCATGGAAAAAAAGAAAAAAGGACGAATTTTAAGCGGAATGCGGCCAACCGGCAAAATGCATCTTGGTAATTATGTCGGAGCGCTCGAAAACTGGGTTGTAATGCAGGGAGAATTCGAGAATTATCACTTAATTGCCGATTATCACGCTCTGACGACCAACCCGGACACCAGCGAAATTCTTGAAAACACACTGGAGATGGTCGCCGATTGGCTGGCGGTTGGCATTAATCCGGAAAAAAGCCCGATTTTTCGCCAGAGCCAGATCAAGGAACATGCAGAATTGCATTTGCTATTTTCGATGCTGATTACGACCGCACGACTGGAGCGCAATCCAACCCTGAAGGAACAGGTCAAAGATCTGAATATGGAGTCACTCGTCTATGGCCATCTTGGTTATCCGGTATTGCAGGCGGCGGATATTTTACTCTATAAAGGCAATGTTGTTCCAGTGGGTGAGGATCAGGCACCGCATGTGGAAATTACGCGGGAAATCGCCCGTAAATTCAATGCAACCTATGGTGAGGTGTTTCCGATTCCAAAAACCAAACTAACGACTTTTGCCCGTTTGCCCGGGCTTGATGGGAATAAAATGAGTAAATCGGTGGGTAATACAATTTTATTATCTGACGAAGAAGAAGAGATCAAGAAAAAAATACGTAAAGCGATTACCGATCCTCAGAAAATTCGGCGTGGTGATCCGGGTCGGCCGGAAATCTGTCTTGTCTATACATATCATCAGCGATTCAATTCAACAGAAACAGAGGAAATATTTAAAAACTGCAAAAGCGGCGCTTTAGGATGTGTGGACTGTAAGATGAAATGTGCATCAGCCATTGCCGACGCAATATCACCCTTTACTGAAAAGCAGCGATACTATTCCCAGCATTTTGGTGAAGTTCTGGATGTTCTCAAAGATGGCGAGCAACGGGCCGGTGCAGTTGCTGCCGATACAATGAAAGAGGTTCGGGACGTCATGTCCCTTGGTTAATTCATGAGTTATAATGTAAAACTGGATGTGTTTGAAGGTCCTTTGGATCTACTGCTCTTTTTTATCAAGAGAGACGAGATCAATATTTACGACATTCCAATATCCTATATTACCCAGGAATACCTCGAATATCTGGATATCATGAAAAGTATGAATCTGCATCTGGCCGGTGAATTTATATTGATGGCCTCGCTGTTGATGCGTATCAAAGTTCAGATGCTGCTTCCCCGGGAAAAGGTCGATAGTGAAGAACTGATTGAGGATCCTCGAACCGAACTGATTCAGATGCTGGTCGAGTACCAGAAATACCGGGAAGCCAGTGCCATGTTCAAAGATATGGAAGAGACACAAAATAAGTTTTATCCTGTCAAGACAGCTACCGATACAATTTCCTGGGATCCTGGTCTATTCCTGGCCGACGTTCATCTGGTTGATCTCGGAATTGCCTTTAGAAACCTGCTTGAATCAATGCCCAAGACCAAGTATTATCAGATTGAGACCTATAAAATAAATATTAATCAGCAAGCTCAAATCCTGAGGACAATGTTTTCAACTAAGAAGCGGATAAAATTTTCAAGCGTTGCCGGAATTCTTAAAAACCGGATTGAAGTCGTTGTCACTTTTTTAGCCATTCTGGAAATGGTGAAATCTGAAGAAATTAGTGTATCGCAGAAGACAATATTCGGTGATATATATCTTACAAAAATCCAACTAAAGGAAACGAATGTTATCGCAGACGCATAAAGTTATAATGGCCTTGCTGTTTTCCGCCGAGGAACCGCTGACATCGGGACAAGTGGATCTATGTCTTGAGGAGCCGGTTCAATTGGATGAAATTATGGCGGAGATCAATGAGTATTTTGAAAAGGAGGGCTTGCCGGTCTGGGGACAAAAAATTGCCCAGGGATATCGATTAATGACAAGGGAAGAGTACGAACCATGGATTCGACGCCTCTATCAGAACCAAGGTAATGTAAAACTGTCAAAATCGGCTCTTGAAACCCTTTCAATTGTGGCCTATAAACAGCCCATTACTCGAGGTGAAATCGATGCGATTCGGGGAGTCAGTTCATATTTAAAGTCACTTCTCGAGAAAAACCTGATCGAAATAAAAGGACGTCAGGAAGGTCCCGGACGGCCGTTGCTATACGGAACCAGTTCTCATTTTCTTGAATATTTTGGACTAAACAGTCTTCAGGATCTCCCGAAATTAAAGGAGATTGAAGAAATAATGAATGTGGAAATCGAAGATGGCAATGAAGAAGAATACGTCGGGAATCCGGCTGAATAGATATCTTTCACTATGCGGGATTGCATCCCGGCGAAAATGTGAGGAGATGATTGAAGAAGACCGGGTTGCAGTAAATGGTGAAATTGCGACAGATTTTTCCACATTTGTTCAGGATAATGATGTTGTAACCCTGGACGGTGGAAGGATATCTCCTCAAAAAAGCAGGTACCTGTTATTGAATAAACCGAAAGGTGTAATTACGACTCTGAGTGATGAACAGTGGCGCAAACATGTGGGTATGCTATTACCAAAAAATGTGTTTGTGAAACCAATTGGTCGTCTGGATAAAAATACCACCGGCGTTTTACTATTTACAAATGATGGTGAACTGCACTATCGCCTGACTCATCCGAAATACCAAATCCCGCGGGTGTACCAGGTTGAGCTGGATAAAATGTACAGTGAAAAATTGAATAGCATAATTGCGGCCGGTGTCCGCTTGAATTACCGTGAAACGGCAAGTGCTAAGGTATTACATGTTCGACACATGAAAAAACACTCCATTGTAACCCTCGAACTGCGCGAAGGTCTCAATCGGGAAATTCATAGAATGTTTAAAGTACTGGGATACAAGGTGATGGACTTGGATCGGATTAGCTACGGTGGAATTTTTACCGGACCGATTAAACTGGGTCAATGGCGTCATCT
>JAFGXZ010000044.1 GCA_016936335.1 Fidelibacterota bacterium | reverse complement strand
CCAATAAAATTACCATAGTAACAAAAACGGGAAGTCCCAGAATTCCGGACTCCCCGTCAATGATTTAATGTGCCACTTATATGACTTTGTGTACCAGGAGACCGACCATCAGAATGAGTGAGACAATAATCAGGGCAACGCCAATATTGCCTTTTTTAATCTCTTCCCATTCGTCAATCGAAGAGGACAGCCAGTCAAATACTTTAATTGCCAGCCCGACGCCAAAGGAAAATCCCAATGACGCGACGATTGCCCAACCGATTCCTCTCAGATACATCATTAACGTATAAGACCATGAAAAAGGATCCATGAAATTCCTCCTTAATTGTTATTTTGTAAATTAATCAAATTTAACTCTGCGTACAAATTCCGATGAAGTTATCTCCCCATTGACAAACTTCAGAATATTTTCTCTGTTGGCACTGGCCACGATATTCTCAATCCCTTTATATTCCACACTAACGATTATTGTCACCTTCTGGATTGGTTCGTTGTGATACGTCATTGCTTTCCCTGCTGCGTAAAACCCAATCAGCATAATCCGGTCAAACTGGTTTCGGGCGCTTTTAACACTCATGCTGAATTCTTTATTCCCATCGGCCAGTGTTACCAGGTTTATACGATCATATTCGACAGAAACCTGATAGGCGTTACAGATTTGCTGTACCGATGAATAATAACCTGAATTCGCGGAGACGTTAACAGTAAATATCATAGAGATGCTAATCAATGTGAGCAGTAAAGACACACGTTTCATATTTCTCAAAATCTAACCTCCTTGTATGTGTTTCCCCTGTATTTCATGTAGCATGATATTAGCGCTTTATCGCATTTTTGTCAATTGTTTTTTATTATTTGTTTTATCCCCCATGCAAATCAATCCGAATCCCGAACAAGCACCCCTTTTTTCCAGACCGACCGTACCGATGGATAAGCCAGGAAATAGGGTATTCCCTGGTACTTGTCAAATTTCCAAAGCACAAAATCGGCCTGTTTGCCTTTCTCAAGACTTCCAATCCGATCATCGATCACCAATGATCTGGCCGCATTAATTGTAGCCGCCTGAATGGCTTCCAGTGGCGTCAGATGCAATTTCAAACAGGCAATCGCAATCACCAGCGGCATGGATTGGGTCATTGAACTCCCGGGATTAAAGTCAGTCGCAATGGCCACCTGAAGCCCCCTGTCCCACATTTTCCTACCCGGAGCGTAATGATCAGAACCAAGAAAAAACGTTGTTGCCGGCAATAATACCGGTACTATATTCCCCTCAATCAACGCCTCGATTCCCTCTTCGGTTATCGCTGTTAAATGATCGGCGGATATGGCGCCCAGTTTCGCCGCCAGCTGGACGCCACCAATAGGTTTAAACTCTTCAGCGTGCAACCGAATACCCAGCCCCAGAAATTTTGCCGCCTCCAGTACCATGCGGGTTTCCCGTACTGAAAATACACCCTCTTCACAAAACACATCGCAAAAATCCGCCAGCTTTTCGCGAGCAACTTTCGGCAGCATCTGCTGAACAATCAAATCGATATAGCCTTCATGGTCATCACGATACTCATCGGGATATTCATGAGCCCCTAAAAAGGTCCTGACAATATCCAGCGGGTGTTCATCGGCCAATTCTTTCAGCAACTTCAAGGACATCAATTCACTTTCCGGCGAAAGACCATATCCGCTTTTCGCTTCAATGGTGGTGGTTCCGAATTGCAGGAAATCATCCAGTCTTCGCCGAACTTTCATTTTTAAATCCGTATAATCAGCAGATCGCAGACTCCGGACACTGGAACGGATTCCGCCACCGGCGGCCGCAATTTCCATATAGGACTTGCCCATGATCCGCATCTCGTATTCCAGTTCACGGGTCTCATAAAAAACCGGATGAGTGTGGGCATCGACGAAACCGGGTGTAATCAACGCATTGCCAGCGTCGATTTCCTTGAATTCCGGTGAATACAAATCCTTGCCGATCTCAAGAATATTACCATCGGAGACAACCATTTCCACATCGCGCAGAACCTGCATGGATTCTGACATTGAATTATAAGTAACCAGTTCCCCGATATTACGCACTATAAATGACTGTTCCATAGACACTTTCTTTCAATTACCTGCAAAAACTAATACATTTGAAAGGATCAATCAAGCAGTAACCCTGATCTTTCGGTTGTAACGGCGTTTGGAATTGAGTAACTTTAATTCGATTTTTTAAGAAAGGAATATCCATGCTCGCCCGGCCATCATTGAATTTATTTCTGATCTTGATATTCTGTTCGTGTACAGTTCCCGTTAAAAAAGAAATCAAAATACTGGAACTTAATTACCCGGAAAAACTGGGGGTCGTCCGTAGGGCCGACTGGAACTGGAAACCACTAAAAACTGTTTTACCGAACCATGAAATCAATAAAATCACAATCCATCACGGCGGTGTGGATTACCCGCCCGGCAAGGATCCGGTCGAACATATTCGGGCATTACAGGACTGGAGCCGCAGCGAAAAAAAGTGGATTGATATCCCCTACCACTTTATGATCGCACCATCGGGTACGATATATGAAACCCGGCCGATCAACTATCCCGGCGCCACGAATACGGATTACGACCCCGCCGGACACGCCCTGATTTGTGTAATGGGTAATTATGAAAACGCCACGATAAACCAGGAGCAAATGAGAGCGATTATTGAACTGACCGCCTATCTGGTTGAACGGTTTAACGTCCCACTCTATGCTATCAAAGGTCATAAAGATTATACCGAGACCCTGTGCCCCGGAAAAAATCTCTATCATTACCTGGAAAACGGAACCATCCAGGCCCGGGTACAGGAGTTACTCCCCAAGTGATGATTAAATCATTTTATTGAGTGAAATAAAGGTTTAGTGATGAATAACAGTGACATAAGAAAAGCCATGACGATCAGATTAGATTCTGAATTACCTCCTAAAAAGACATTCATCGAAGGAATTCGGAGAGCACCAAGCCGTGGTTTTAATTTAAGTAAAAACGAAACCGTTATCGCTTTGAAAAATGCTTTGCGATATATCCCGGAAGAACTGCATACGGCAATAGCCCCGGAATTTCTGGATGAATTGAAAACCATGGGACGAATCTATGGCTATCGCTATCGACCGGAAGGTCGCGTCTGGGGTAAGCCGGTGAATCAGTATAAAGGCATTCTGGCTGCCCGTGCATTGCAGGTCAATATCGACAATAACCTCGATTTTGATGTGGCTTTATATCCTTATGAATTGGTCACTTACGGCGAAACCGGTCAGGTTTGTCAAAATTGGATGCAATACCTGCTGATCAAACAATATCTGGAAACTATGACTGAAGAACAAACTCTGGTCGTCAGTTCCGGTCATCCCGTTGGCCTTTTTCCGTCAAATCCAACAGCGCCGCGAGTTATCTCTACTAATGGTCTAATCGTCGGAGAATGGGATAATTCCGAGCATTTTAAGAAACTGGCCGCCATGGGCGTATCCAATTACGGCCAGATGACGGCCGGCGGCTGGATGTATATCGGTCCACAGGGAATTGTTCATGGCACCTATATCACTCTGTTAAATGCCGGACGTCAGTATCTCGGCATCCCCGAAGACAAGGACCTGAAAGGCATCTTTTTCATAAGTTCAGGGCTT
>JAFGXZ010000327.1 GCA_016936335.1 Fidelibacterota bacterium | reverse complement strand
TACGCCTGGCCATCGTCGGAAATTGCAGTAATGGGTCCACAGGGTGCCAGCGAAAATATTTTGTCAAAGGAAATCAATGCAGAAGAAAATCCTAAAGAAAAACTTCAGGAAAAAATCGAAGAATACCGGGATAAATTCGCTAATCCTTATGTTGCTGCGGCAAAAGGGTATATCGATGAAGTAGTCGAACCAAAGATTACCCGCTATAAATTGATCAAGGCTCTGGAAATGCTGGCTAATAAACGGGATGACAATCCACCCAAGAAACATGGCAATATTCCGCTGTAGGAGACAATAATGATCGACAACATTATTCAAAACAACGGATTCAATATTGCATTGAGTGGGATCATTGTTGTTTTCGCCGGCCTGATTCTGATTGCAGTCACAATCCACCTATTCAATAAAATTTTTGAACGGTTGCATCGTCAACCGGAAACCGCGGTTTCACCCACTGATAATCCTCAGTCAGTCAGTGCAAAGAAAGTTCTTCAATTGGCGGATGATGAATTGGTCGCGATTGCGACGGCGATTGAAATTTACCGGAAGATCCATTTCGAAACGCTGCAAACCCAGATCACTTTTAAACGCGGCGAGCAGCAACCTGTCTGGAAAAGCGGTCAGAAATACGGACAGCGGTTGAACATTAATAAACGGACATAAAAAGGTATATTCCATGAGAGAGAAAACCCTGAAACTGGAGATAAACGGAAAAGACTATTCAGTTACAATCAACGAATTCAACGCCTATGAAGCGGTCGTTACGTTTAATGATAAAACCTATACAGTCGGGCTTAAAGATCTCGGTATCGAGCAGGTATCCGACCTTCAGCCTAAAAACGTCGTTGAACCAGCAATTGTCTCACCATCTCCGGCCATAAATATTGTCCCAACTGTATCAACCGGTCCGGCACCTAAAAAACCACTACCCGTCGTCAGCGGGTCGTCAATTGTTGCGCCGCTCCCGGGGTTAATTCTGAAAATCCATGTAAAACCCGGCGATGCGATCAAGGCAGGGCAGAATCTGGTAGTGATGGAAGCCATGAAAATGGAAAACGATGTCCAGGCACCCGCAAATGGTACGGTCAAATCCATTTTGATTAAAGAGGGTGATTCGGTAAACGAAGGCGACGTCCTGATTGAACTGGCATAGGGAGTAAATTGTAATGGATATGATTCTTCAGATTATCGAAACTACCGGCTTTGCAAACCTGCAATGGGGCAATGTGATTATGATTGTGGTTGGCTGTGTCGCAATCTACCTGGCAATCGTAAAAAAATACGAACCCCTGCTCCTGCTTCCCATCGGATTTGGGGTCATCGTCGGCAATATTCCCTACATTTCCGGATTACCTTTGGGTGTTTATGACACTGTGGCCAACGGCGCTCCGCAAAATAGTGTTTTCAGCCTGATATATTATGGCGTTACTTCGGGAATTTTTCCACCCTTGATTTTTCTTGGTATCGGCGCCATGACCGATTTTTCATCTCTCATATCCAATCCCAAATCCGTGCTCCTGGGAGCCGCAGCTCAGGTGGGTATTTTTGTCACGTATCTAGGAGCATTAATGCTCGGATTCACGAATTTAGAAGCAGCATCAATCGGAATTATCGGTGGGGCTGACGGGCCTACGTCGATTTTTCTGTCGTCGCAATTGGCGCCACACCTGCTGGGACCGATCGCTATTGCGGCCTATTCTTACATGGCTCTTGTGCCCTTAATTCAACCGCCGATCATGAAATTACTGATCAGTGAAAAAGAACGCCGAATCCGGATGAAACCCGCTCGCCGGGTAAGCTCTCGGGAAAAAATTCTCTTTCCCATTATCGTGGTCATTGTCGCCGCTTTGATCGCCCCCGGCTCTCTGCCGCTTGTGGGTATGCTGATGCTGGGCAATTTACTTAAGGAAAGTGGTGTCACCGACCGTCTCAGTAAAACCGCCGGCAATTCATTGCTGAATATTTGTACAATATTGCTGTCTTTTGCCGTTGGCGCATCTACTCAGGCCAGTCGCTACGTGGATGGCATCAATGTCGGATTTCTGACTCCAAAAGCGCTTGGGATATTTTTCCTGGGGCTTTTCTCATTCAGCATCGCCACGTTTGGCGGATTAGTATTTGCCAAATTCATGAACCTGTTTCTCAAGGAAAAAATTAATCCGCTGATCGGGGCTGCCGGGGTTTCAGCGGTACCGGACTCCGCAAGAGTGGTCCAACACTTTGCCCGTCAATATGATAAAGATAACTATCTGCTGTTTCATGCCATGGCGCCCAATGTCGCTGGCGTGATCGGTTCGGCGATTGCGGCGGGAGTGTTTATCGCAATATTCAGGTAAACGATAAATATTACTGTTCCCGATCAAAATTATTGTCAGGTTTTGTATCAACTGGCTTTACCGGCGCAAGGCGGATTTCGCGGATAAATACCAAAGGAAGAATTCATCTAAAAGTACTGAAATACTGGCAGGAAGTCGCAGCCCGTTCCGCGTCTGTGCGCAAGTAGTGTCAGCCTGCTTTCGTACAAGGCATAAAACCCGTTTTGATACCATATTCCCAATCGGGACGACCATTTTTTCGAGCCTGTTCAGCGGCTTGTTTATAATCATAAGAAACAGCAATTAATTCTGCTTGCCAATTACCATTCTTATACTCCAAAATTGCATAACGAGCGTGGTGTGAACCAGTTTCCATTACATGATATTCTGGAACTACATCATCGTAGGCAGGAAGTCCCACACTACCAGGATTGATAATCAGAACCCCCTGAGATGTTTCAATGATTCTTGGAATGTGAGTATGGCCACAGAGCATAATTTGAGATATTGTCCCATTGAGCCTTTGATTAATCTCTGACTGCGTCGCTAACCTTGCCCTTCCATGTTCGACAGTTTCCAAAAGATATGTTGTGTCGTTCGATGGTGTACCATGAAACAGAAATAACTGATTGTTTATCATTGTGTTGGCTGGCAAAGCCCTGAACCAACTCAAATCCGTATCATTTAAAAAACTGAACGCATATTTATCGGAATGTCCATGTTGCTGAGGGTTTTGGCTTATCAACTGTCTGTCATGATTACCCAATATGTGAACCCAGTCTTGTCTCATTAAAAATTGGAGAGTTTCTTTTGGATACAAGGGCCCAGAAATATGGTCACCGAGATTGAAGACACAATCCACCTGTCTCGCTTCAATATCAGCGACAACTTTTTCAAGTGCTATAATATTTCCGTGGATGTCAGATACTATGGCTATTTTTTGCAGATTGTTTTGGCAATGGCGGGCTAACATAAGGATAAAATTGCTTATCTCGGATAGAATCAGTGATTTTTAGTTCATATTACAGTTTTATACCCAGTTCATCGATCTTACGATAGAGAGATGACAGGCCAATGCCGATGATTTCCGCACATTTGTTTTTATCGTTATCGACCCTCTTGAGAATCGAAAGAATATGCTGTTTCTCAAAATTGCGAACCGAGGTTTTCAGATCGTCCGCGTACTCCATTGAAACACCCACGAATGCGTTAGGCGGTAAATCCTTCAGGGTAATGCATTCACCTTCGCATAACAATACAGCCCGCTCGATGATATTTTCCAGTTCCCGGACTTCACCTTTCCACTTGTGGTTCATCAGCACTTTCATAGTTTCATTGTCAACACCCAGGACTTTCCGTTTGAGTTCCTGGTTGTATTTACTGATGAAGTGATTGACCAGCAGTGGAATATCGTCACGACGCTCACTTAGCGAAGGCAGATGAATGTCGATAATATTCAAGCGATAATAAAGATCTTCGCGAAAATTGCCCTCTTCAATCTCCTTTTGCAGGTCTTTGTTTGTTGCCGAAAGAATCCTGGCATCGACCTTCAAGGATGACGGACTGCCAATGGGTTTAATCTCTTTTTCTTCAATAGCACGTAAAAGTTTAACCTGAATATGAACAGGTATTTCCCCCACCTCATCGAGAAACAATGTCCCGCCGTTGGCGGCTCGGAAGACGCCATCTTTATCCATAATGGCGCCGGTGAATGATCCCTTCTTGAACCCAAACAGTTCACTCTCGAAAAGATTCTCGGGAATTGCCCCGCAATTGATCGGTACGAATGGGGCTTCGGCACGCGGGCTGTTCTGATGAATAGCCCGGGCAACCAGTTCCTTACCTGTGCCGCTTTTCCCGGTAATAAGAATATTCGATGATGAATGGGCTACTTTATTAATCATGGAATAAACGTTCTGCATGGCCGAACTCTCACCAATGATCAGGTTCTGGTTGTATTTGGAGTGAATCTCCTGTTTTAAATATTGATTCTCCAGCATAATGAGTTGCAGTTTACGCATTTTTCGGACACGCTCAACGACATCGTTATAATCAAGAGGTTTGGTCAGATAATCAATCGCACCTTTTCGTAATGCTTCGATTGCCGTTTCGACGGTTGCAGATGCGGTGATCATCATCGTCATGGTCTTCGGACTAACTTTACACACTTTATCCAGTACCTGAATTCCATCCCATTTGGGGAGTTTTACATCCACAATCAGAATATCAAAGTTGTCTTCCTTGATTTTCCGAATTGCTTCATCGCCATCGCTGACCTTGACACAGATAAAATCGTTTTCAGTTAAAACATATGCCAGTGATTCCCGAATGTCGCGATCATTATCTGCGATCAATATTCTGCTGTTCATAAAATTACTCCCGATAACAAGATTATTCCTCTCAAACCGTCCGGATAATTAGGGTATTGATTCGATGTTTCCTCTTTCTCATATGTGAACAAATATAGTCAGTCCCTTATATTTATACAACAGGATTTTTCAAAACTGATAGAAATTTGAATTAATTAATCCTTTCATTACCAAATTTGGGAATATTTTTAAATAATGAATATATTTTGCAAGTTCAGGCTTGAACTAACCATTTTGGGCATACTTCGATTAAATTTCATCCCATTGTCAAAATTCCCGTCTGGAAACAGTACTGTTTTCCATTGACTTTATAGAGGATTGAAATTAACTTCCGTAAGCTATTTTTTAAAGAATTTTATGACAAAATCAGACGAAACAATAAACGTTTTACGGCAACATATTCTTTCAAGGGGCCACATCCCCAGGCATATTGCTATAATAATGGATGGGAATGGACGCTGGGCCAAGGAGCGGGGGCTTCCCCGGGTTGCCGGTCACAATGAGGGTATCAATTCAGTCCGTGAGGTCGTCCGGGAATGCGGTCGTCTGGGTGTTGAAGTCCTGACACTTTATACATTTTCAGTTGAAAACTGGTCGAGACCCAAATCCGAAGTTTCAGCCCTGATGAGTTTGCTTTTGAAGACTATTCGAAATGAAGTGGATGAACTTCATAAAAACAATGTCCGTCTGACACTGATGGGCTACCTTGATAACTTACCACGAGGAACCCGGAAAGGGTTACTGGAAGGCGTCGAGAAAACCAAATATAACAGCGGTTTGAACCTGAATTTGGCCCTGAGTTACGGAAGTCGTCAGGAAATTATTGACGCCGTAAAAGCCATTTCCAAAGATGTGTTAAATGGCAAGTTTACCATCGAATCAATCGACGATGAAATGTTTTCAAATTATCTTTATACCGTCGGGAAACCCGATCCTGATCTTTTGATTCGGACCAGTGGCGAAATGCGGATAAGTAATTTCCTGCTTTGGCAACTGGCCTATACAGAAATCTTTGTGACACCGATATACTGGCCTGCATTCCGAATTGCGGAACTTTTAGAGGCGGTTGAGAGTTATCAGAATCGTGAAAGGCGTTTTGGCCGTACCAGTGCCCAAATTAACC
>JAFGXZ010000043.1 GCA_016936335.1 Fidelibacterota bacterium | reverse complement strand
GGATTTCTGGGTGCCCTGGTTTACTTTATCAGTCACGCCGGGAGCTTCTGGTTGGGACTCTGGGGAATTGTCAAATCCGTATTCTGGCCGGCATTTCTGGTCTTTGAAGCCTTCAAGCATTTTTTAATGTAGAAGCGAAGCACAGGCTATTAGAACAGTATCACCAACAGATCATAAATAGTGTGGGTATAGGCTGTAATGCCATAGCCGCGCAAAACATACAATACGGATAAAAATATACCGGCGACAAAACGAATAAGGAAGGATTTAATTTCGAAGGCATCGCCCAGGCTGCCCATATAGTGAAAAAGTGAAAATATTAATGATGCTATGACTACTGCCATGACCGCAGATGTAACAGGATGTAATCGTAAAATGTCTTTCAGAAAAAATGTAAAGCCACTAATCAGTATTACCCGGAAAATAAATTCTTCATACACACCGGCGCCCAGAGCCAATACAATCAGTTCCTTCCTGCCTGGTGCAAATCCGTCTAATAACAAAACGCTGCCGATTTTTTCGACAAAAATAAACATTACAAAAGCGAATAAAACGCTTTCCAGCAACATCAGAATAAAAAATTGGTAATTAAATTGTTGGTTCTTTTCTTGTCGGTTATGAAAGTAATAGGAAATTAACAAAGCTGTCAGTACCAGGAAACCTACCAGGTAAAACCCATAGACATTGAACATGCCGAAGAACTGCCGGAACAGTATATCGGCGCCGTTCCGTAATCCGATGATATCTGAGTGATTAAATGAAAAGATCATCAGCTCATAGATAATAAGCATGGGTAATGCGAAAAGAAGACTGTAAAATGGAGATCGGGATTGTCTCCAGTAGGTTTTTAATAATTCCATGATTCACATAGACTGGGAATGGCTAATGCTCCATCTTCAAAACTGCCAGAAAGGCCTCCTGTGGAATTTCCACCCGGCCAACCTGTTTCATGCGTTTCTTACCCTCTTTCTGCTTTTCCAGCAGTTTCCGTTTCCGGGTAATATCGCCGCCATAACATTTGGCTGTGACATTTTTTCGTAACGCCTTCACAGAAGTGCGGGCAATTATTTTACTGCCAATCGCCGCCTGAATAACGACTTCGTAGAGTTGTTTGGGAATCAACTCTTTCAACTTACTACAGAACTCACGACCATGGAAAAAGGAATTGTCCCGATGCACAATCCACGACAGTGCGTCCACCGGTTCATTGTTGATCAAAATATCCAGCTTTACCACATCCCCCGGTCGAAAACCAATTGGTTCGTAGTCCAAAGAGGCATACCCGCGGCTGACGGATTTCAGTTTATCAAAAAAATCAAACACTATCTCACCCAGTGGCAGCTCATAAATAATCTGAACCTTTCCGGCATCGAGATAATGAGTCGTCTTATAAATTCCCCGTTTCTCCTGACAGAGTTTCAAAATATTTCCCAGATACTCAGACAGTACAATTATTTCGGCTTTGACATAGGGTTCTTCAATGCGTTCAATATCACCGGCGGGCGGCATATAGGACGGATTGTGAATCTCAATTGTTTTACCATTTTTCAAGATCGCCTGATAACGTACATTGGGCATCGTCGTTATTAATTCCTGATCGAATTCCCGTTCCAATCGTTCCTGAACGATTTCCATATGCAACAAACCAAGATAGCCGCAGCGAAAACCAAAACCCAATGCATTGGATGTTTCCGCTTCATAAACCAGAGACGAGTCGTTCAATGTCATTTTTTCCAGAGAACTGCGTAAATCTTCAAAATCCTCAGCATCCACGGGATACATTCCACTAAAGACCATCGGTTTAATTTCCCGGTATCCAGGCAGTGGTTTTTCAGCTGGTTTATTTTTGGTTGTAATCGTATCGCCGACTTTAATTTTTGAAATATCCTTCACACCGCCAATAATGTAGCCCACATCACCGGAAACCAGGTGTTTGGTTTTCACTCGTCCCATTTTAAAATAGCCCAATTCCATCACCTCATAGCTGGAACTGTTCGTAAAAAAGCGAATTATTTCACCGGGTTTTATTTCACCGTCAAAGATACGGACATAGGCGATCGCACCCCGAAAAGAATCGAAAATGGAATCAAAAATCAGGGCCCGGAGGGGCTCATCGGGTAAATATTTCGGCGACGGCACCCGATCAACTATTGCCTGAAACACATCTTCCAGACCTTTCCCGCTCTTAGCGCTGGTTAAAATGATGTCCTCTTCATCGCAACCGACCAGGTCCATCAGCTGGTGAACTGCGCTATTCACATCGGCCCCGGGCAAATCAATTTTATTAATGATCGGGATGATGACCAGATCATTTTCAATTGCCAGATAGGCATTACTGACGGTTTGGGCTTCCACTCCCTGTGAAGCATCCACCAGCAACAGTGCTCCTTCACAGGCGGCCAGACTTCGGGAAACTTCATAGGAAAAATCCACATGGCCGGGTGTATCGATCAGATTCAGAGTATATTTCTTCCCATTCGTATGCTGATACTGCATCTGGATCGGATGGGATTTAATGGTAATACCCCGTTCCCGTTCCAGATCCATATCATCCAGCACCTGGGACTTCATATCCCGCTGACTGATAGTGCCGGTAAATTCCAGCATCCGATCGGCAAGGGTCGATTTGCCATGATCAATGTGAGCAATAATTGAAAAATTTCGTACGTTTAATTCCATCGTGCAAATTTAGGTAAATCACCACCTCTAAACAAGGTGACTGATTCAGGCGGGTCTAAAATAATTTACTACTACTTCCGATATAATCTATGACGATCAATGTAATCTGCCACGGACTCTGGAATAAGGTGCCGAACCGGCTTATTATACTGTACTTTTTGACGAATGTCCGTCGATGATATTTCCATCAACGGATTTGACAAAATCGTAATCCTGTTTCGATACTCAGCGGGAACATCATTCAACGAATAATGAGGTCTGCCAGCCACAACAACTCTGGATTCATCCAGAATCCGATCAGGCTGCCGCCAGGTGTGAAAGTCTGATAAACTGTCCGCTCCGATCAGGAAATATAAATTCTCTGTTGTCAGACTCAGTTCTTTCTTTATCTGAAGAATAGTATCAATGGAATAGGATATTCCTTGACGGTCAATCTCCAATTCCGAAATCTCAAGACCGGGATAGGGCTGAACAGCTAGTCGCAGCATTGCCAGCCGGTCTTTCGCAGAACTGATTTTAATAGCTGTTTTATGAGGCGCTAAAAAGGCAGGAATGAAAAGGAGTCGGTCAATTGCCAGATTTTTCCGGCATTGCTCGGCAATTGCCACGTGCCCATTATGGGGAGGATCAAACGTACCGCCATAAAGACAAATTCTCATCGCCTCTGTTTTCTTTTTTCTTCGCGGGCTATTTTGCGCAACTCTCTTTCATAAATTTTATTCAGGCGGTAGAGATACGCATTGATTTGATCATTGGAATCATATTTTTTAACCAGCTTCAGCATCTCCTGATATTGGTCAAATTGTCGCATGCGGATATAACAATGGGCTTTTTCCAAGTGTGCAAATACCGCCCAATCGGTATCATAAAATTCTTCAAGCATTTTATCCAGGTACAATATTGCCGATTCAAATTGTTCCAATTTCCGGTACAATTTGCCGCTTTCAAAAACTTTCCGCGCCAGTTTATTCCTAATTTCTGTAATCTTTTGCTCGGCCGACAATCGCAAATCACTGATCGGATAACTGTCGATAAAATCCTGAAAAGCCTGCAGCGCCCGTAAGCTGCTCTGCTGTTCCAAAGGATACTTGGGAGATTGTTCAAAGTAGGAAAGGGCGACCTGATAATAGGCTTTTTCGGCCAGCGGGCTGTAGCTGTAACGCTCAGTCAGTTGCTGGTATTCGGAAACCGCCAGCAGGTACTCTTTCTTTTTAAAATAACATTCACCGAGGTAATATTGAGCATCATCGGCCAGTTCACCACCTGGTGAATTGAGAATCACCATGTTAAAATTATCAATCGCTTTTTCGTACCTTTTTTTATTAAATGCCTCTTCGCCCCTCTGAAAAAATTCTGCTGGATCCATTTTCAGGTTATTGGTTTTTGTTGAGCAGGTCATAATCGCTAAAAGAACAAATAACCACACTGCTAATACTTTTTTGTTAACTGTTAATGAATCCATTTTTTCCTTTATTAAGTTCTAAAATACGATAGTTGGTCACAAATTAAAAACCAATTGACAACGACAAACCCCGAACTGGATTTTTACACCGGACATCCGTGACTAATCCCATATACCAGCTGACTTTATCTGCCTCTTCAGATGAATAATTCTTAGCCGCAATCTGGGCGTGAAAGGCACTGATCAAATGGTTAAACATGATGACAGTGGCAAAATTCGTTGCCATTTTCAGTGCATCATTGGATTCTTTACGCTGGGTCAGATAATTATCCCGCAGATCAGACATAAAAACGACGGAATCCGACGAAGAATTAAAATCAGTAAAATCATCCCAGCCACCGGCAAATTGATCGTATTTTCCGATATTTTCATAATAGTCACGGGTCCGAACCGGCTGCAATTCACCAGAAAGGATAAACGATTCCCACCCAACAAGGGCGGTATCCAGGGACATGGCATTGCCTTCATATTCGTTGCCATTGTATTCCAGGTAAATGCTGTGTGATCCAAAGCCTGCTCCATGCTGTCCTGTCAATCCCGTCATCAGGTATCCGGAAGCGCCATTTTGGTACAGCTGTGATAATTTCCAATAATCATCAGCATAAGTCATATAATCCGTTTCCAGTTGCTCACCTTTATTTTTCCGGTTGAAATACATGAGCCATGAAAAAACTTCCACACTGGCAAACGCCAGAGCCCGCCATTTTGCCCCTGCATATAATTCACCAGCTCCAGGTATAATTGCAGACATCAGAAATGCCCGTCCGGGAGATTTTTCATAATCAAATTCAAAGGAATCACTCGCCATTGTACTAAATTTCATACTACTTTCCAATGTCCTACGATCAGAATTGAGTAAAGTTTCATTAGCCAGATGCAACTGAGCAAAAATCAGAGAAGGGAAAAGCATTGCCAGGAATATGACGGCCTTTAAATTAGTCCTTTTCATCATGTCTCCTTTATAAACCAAACAAAATTGTTAAATAACTGCGCCATTCATGGCCATAGGTAAAAAGATTACCCTGGCTATCCTCAATCGTAAATTCGTCCAAACCATAGACAAAATCCAGACTTATTGATGTCGGATACGCATAAAACGAAAATCCGCTGAGCCGCAATTGCAGGCCCACATCCCTTTTGAAATCGGCCGTGACCGCTTTGATAACATCTCTGCCATTCAGCGAAAAATCCGGCCAGTCCAAGCGCGGATAGCCATTTACATTGCTCCAGGCATTACCGGCTTCCACATAGGTCGCCACAAACGCATTCTGTAGATTGAACGGCAAAATCTGGATATCCTTTTCTGTAAATAGCGGAATCCGCCATGTATAATCCATTATAAGCAGGTTTCGTCCCTCGATACTGTAGAAAGGATATCCTTTCAGCCCGGGCATACCACCGGCGAAAAAATTAAAAAAGGAGTTGATATCCGGTTTGGAGATCGTCCCTATTTGCCAATTAAGTGTACCAACCAGTTTATTAAAAACCGGATATTTGTGGTACCAGTTGCCTTCGTGCTCGATTTTCCAGTAGAAATTATTTCGAAAATCAACACCGAGAGTTCCATAGGCATTATTTACATCAAAATCCCGGATAAACTTGTCATAATTCCGATAAATATTCGTATTTAGAGTCAGACCATTATCAGGATTCGTATCACTGTTAACAGTCCGGCGTATTTTTCTGAACTGCCAATTGAGTTTAAAATTCATCCCCTTGTAATAATCATACGTGAAACCGTTTGAATAGAGCGCTTCAAACGGAATTTTTGTATCCGACACAGCCCGGTATTTAGAAAACGAAACATCCAGGCGGACTTTATTAAAACCGCTCAGTGGTGCCGAGATTCCCGTTACAAATTCAAGTAAATCAAATTTATAATCAAAAATTGCCGGACGGGCACTAATCTCAGCTTTCTGATCAAACAAATTTCTGGTAATGTTATAAAATTCAACAAACAGCGTCGGGTACCACTGGTGATATTCCAGGAGTATGAAGATGTCCCGGTCCATAATGCGATTGAGTGATGCCCCGCCGAAAATATTGAATTTTTCCAGTATTTCCGACGAATAGAAATAAAAACCCGGTTTCACCGTACCATAATCGATCATCACCCGTGGCAGATAAAACATTTTTGAAAATTGCTGTTTATAAGCGAACGATGTCGGCAGACTATCCTGGCCAAAATCCATCATGCCGGGAATTTTGGCACTATAATCACAATAGTGACTTAGGGTCGGATCAATGGCGTTTGGTGCTTCGATTTTGGCAATTTTAAAGCGTGAATTTTCAAAAAGTGAATAGAGTAATTCGCCTTTGGAATTTACAGCCGGCATAAAGGCACCGCCCGTAACATTTGTTATCAACTCAATCGAATTTGTGCTCAATGATTTCCGATAAATGTTGAAGATACCGGTTTGATCGGAAGCGAAGTAAAGCCATTTCCCGTCAGGACTGAAGTAAGGATTCCTGGTATCGTATACTGAATTATCGACATATTCAATTCGTTCGTCTGCCAGATAAATAATCGCCAGGTTACGGCCATGATCGGTCAAGTAGTCAAAAGCCAGCATCTGTCCGTCGGGTGACCAGTTTGCCGAAAACAGTTCTTCGCCGTTATTATAATCTGTAAGTTGGATCGAATCGGAAGAATCCAGATTCATGATATGTAAATTGGACGTTCCGTCTTTCCCTGAAATATAGGCCAGACGCTTCCCGTCCGGCGAAATTGATGGATTATAAGCCCGGGAATATTTTGTTATTTGCTTCTCTTTTTTCTTTTTCAGATCATAGCGATAAAGATCGTAATAGACCGAACCATGTTTATCAGGCTTACTGTTTTTAGAATAGTATACCTGCTGACCATCCTGAGAAACTGAAATGCGTGAAAGTACAGCTGGTTGAATAAGTGTCTTTTTACCGGTATTAAGATTCATCCGAAATAACGACGTCTGCATAAAATAGTCGTGACCTTTATTGGACAAATAATAGAGAATTGAATCGCCACTCCATTCGGGATAGTACTGGGTGCTGGCCTCTTCAATAATAATATCGCCCTTAACCGGATTCTGCTGAATGCTGCCTGTCAATGACTGATAACGGGTTTCCATTTGATTGACCCAGTCCTTGTGCAACTGATCACCGCGGATTCCGGTCACTTTTTTCAAGGCATTATCAATGGAAAACTGAACCGGACGTGAAATTTCTGCTGCCAGATTTGAAATAACTTCCGGGCCAAAGCGCTCTGCCAGATATTCCACAAAGGCATAGCCCTGATTATACGTCGATTCGTTGCCAATGCCGCGCTTTCCAAAACTGGCCATTTCCGTTAATGATAAAACATTATGTTGAAGAACGCGATCTCGCATCAGCATATCGCGATGGGAATCCCAGAAATCATTGGATGTTCCCGGCCACATATATTGCGCCATCCCTTCCGCCAGCCACATGGGAATAACCAAACCGGGAATCGGATATGACGAAATTACTCTTGGATATCCATAGATTACATCGTCGCGTTTTTCATCTTCGTAATCAATAACCTGAAAGTAAAATCCCGGAACAGAACGGGAATACTTCATCGATTTTGCCAGGGAAACAATGTGGGCAAATTCATGGCTGATGACATCCAGCAGCCAGTGATGATTGCCCCTCAACGGATAATCCAGCGGTGTAGCCCAGATTTCAATTTTATTGTCGTAATAGTAAGCAGCACCGTTGGAAATATCGCCGATATCCTTGATAATCAGGTCGGTTTTCTGGTCCGGTTTATAATTGTAAAACGACGTAATCGGGTCATAAACAGACTCGGCAATCTCGGCGGTTTTTAGGGCGGTCCACTCAGCTCCCTGGTGATAATGAATTTCAAAATGTTCGGTTTCGAAGGTCTTCCATTCCAGTTCCGGGTGATTATAGGTCGCGAAACCATCCTGCCCGAAAACAGAGACGGTCAGTCCACAAAGGAAAATACTTATACAATTGTATTTCAGAAATGACAAGAGAGATTTATACACTAATGAATAACCATAATTTTAACAATTTTATTTTCGGATTTACTACCTGCACTGGCCTTCACCACCGCGAAATAGACACCATTGGCGATATTACTGACATCCCACTCGATTTCATTATAATCATTGATAAGGGGAGACGAATCGGTGAAGGACTTAATAAAATTACCGGCCAGATCGTAAATTGTGATATCAATGTCACAGTCGGCCAGCGGAAAATAGCGAATGGCCGTACGATTGTTTTTTGCCGGATTCGGCCAGTTGAAGGTTTTGGTTTTATTGATCAGATTATCCGTTGTAACGGCTGTAGTATGTGAGATTACCGGGTAATAAAAACTGTGTTCCACATCTCCGCCAAAACAATACCAGGCATTTTCTGAAAGTGGATCGTTGGTCAAATACAAACCGATAATTTCCGTTCCGGTGATATTAGATGTAACGATAAATGTGCCTTTTTCATTCTCCATCAACACCGACTGTTCCGTTACACTGTTTGGTAATGCTCGCGGGAATCCATCGATCAAATCACCATGAAAATTATAGGTTAATATCCCAACATCTTCCAGCGTCACGATGACATCCAGAATCTGATCACCATCGACATCAGTGGTTAAAACATTTGGAAGAAATTTTTTCCCAATATAGATATTTGGAACGGATATCGGGAAATTATTTTCCAATGTCAGGTTTTCATTGAGCGCATAAATTTCCATGGCATTCTTGACTATGATTTCAACTTTGCCGTCACCATCAATATCGGGAAAAGCCAGGGTTGAATCAAATTCACCGCCGAATGTCAAGATTTCCTGAGTTTCATCCTGAATATCCATAACCAGCGAAATCAAATCCGAATAGACAACAATCAGATCGGGAATCTGGTTATTGTTAATATTCGCAAATCCCATTATTTGAATGCCAATGCCTAGATTAGTAATCAACAGATTGGTTTCTAATGTTTCGGGATTGATGGTCATAATTGCATTATTTGGGGAATCGGAATAAATCAAGTTTCCGTCGCTGACAATCCGATATACCGGAAAATCGATTTGATTGATGCTTGTGGAGTTATCCTCAGGATAATAGGCTATTAAATAGTAGTCATCAGTTTGATCGTCCATTGTGCAGAAAAGCATACGATCATTATAGGAAAGCCGGTTTGAGAGAACCCGGTTACCTGGAATTTGTCTGAAATTATTGATGGATAGTTCCCCGGTTTCCGAAATACTATATTCAAATATATCCATCGTGTCTGCAGCAGAATAATTCTGAAAACAGATAAAATAGTTAATACCGGATATTTCGATAATTGCAGGAAGGTCTAAAGCATTTTTAACGTCAGATACTAATTGTGTCCCGGCCTCATTAAAGGAATAATAAATTGCAGGTAATTGATTTGAAATTGCCAGTAATTCTCTTGTTGGATCGCTGTTATTAAAATCCACAGATAAAAGAGATAAATGACTGCCGGTCTGTATATTATTATCAACATTAAAATCCTCAAGCAGGTAATCGAACTCGATCCGAAAGCTCATCACCGCTTCTGATGGTCCGATACTGTCTACGACAATCCCCGTATACGCCCAGTTATAACTGCGGGATGACGGGTTTGTTGAATTGGTGAATCCGACCCGCTTTTCATCATCTTCGGGATATTCGGGATTAAGATCCCAGAATCCTTCATTTCCGGCGAACCATGGATCAAAATACCAGCCCACATCCACATTGGCTCCGATAATCTGCGATTCATATCCCAAATCCTGAGCGCCATCGCCCTCTTCCAGGTCAACGCCACGGTGATCACGATCATTGTTAATGCTGTTCGTGGCCAGATTCGCATTTATCACGGATTCATCAATATGCCAGATCAATAATCCCGATCCGGGTAACCCTACATCATACCGTAGAACTGATAACAGCACACCGGTTTCTGAAGAAAATTCAGCACCTATTTCACTGACTATCAACGGAATCATCGGCGGCCAGTCTTTTTCACCATTGTCTAAATATTGTTTATATTGAATACTGTCAAGTGTAATTCCCGGATGAACGTGGGAATAGCGATTTTCAACAAGAAAATATTCATCATCATCAATCGGAATTAGCCACAATGTTGTATCAGAACCGGATTCGGCATGCTGAAGTCTTACATCTTCGAAACCATCGATCCGGATCGGTTGATCCCAGCCCATATAATAACGTTCCCAGGCAGATGGAAATGATGGAACCAGACCATTCAGATTGGCAGAACCCTGATCCATCAATCCGAATTTGCCAACGCCGGTTTCACCGGTTTCGGTATTGTAAAGACCGGGCAAACCCAGGTAAAATCCCATCATAAACGCAAAGGTTCCATTCAGGCCGATCTGGTAATCACAGGGTGTCGTCGCACCGCCGAATATATCTTCCCAATTGTCGTACAGCAGGTGATTTTGGGATTCTGGTAAAATTATTCCCTGAGTAATTTCAGTGCCACCGTCAACGATAATACTACTTCCCGATTCGTTTATCGATGAAAAATAATCCGCGATATCATTACTGTTCAGGTATGCGGAGGGGATATCATATGGTGTCGGATCAAGATCAATAGCGAAATCCTGTCCCACGCCGGCATGAAAAACCACTACCACATCGTACTGACTGAAATCAATATCATTATCATTGTCCGCTAACTGGATGGCTTCAACCAGTAATTCCGTCAATCGTACATCAATGGAATCAATTTTCAAAAACGGGTGATAGTACTCCATTTTTCGGGATAATGTATACACCGAATTGTCATCCAGGGGAAAAACAGCCGAGTTTGTAGTATCAACAATCAGATGGCCGGATGATGCATGATTGTAATAATTTGACAGGGCGCGGAGGTGATCCCGGAAATAAGCATTAGTATGGGGAGCCGGATCAATCGCCGGAAAATTTTCATCCTCACAAGGCAATTCAACTGCCTGGGTTAAAAAGCGCCCAATTCCTGTGGTAGCGTCGTTATCATCTGATTGGAATGCGACTCGAAGAGCACAAACAGAAATCGTTCCTGAGACTGCATTAGTCCAGGAAATTGATGGTGTGGTTTTTCTTAATACGGGAATTATTTCAGCATAAGACTGTGTCACTGCTGACACTACTATAATGAATATCGTGAGTAAAATAATAATTGTTTTTTTCATGATACAGATAATTCTGCAATGCGTTAAATATCCTGATTTAACCGTGGATCAGATTACGCTCCTAAAAATTAATATCCAGTGAGAATATCATCGTGTTCTGGCGTGGATGCCCGGCATCACCGGCAGTATATCCAAAATCAAATCCCATACCGGCATAGCGTAACCCGGCTCCGAATGTCGGCACTGGCCACTTATCGTCAACCAGAATATGTCCGGGTTTATCATAGATAAAACCCATGCGAATAGCAAAGAGATCAGAATACCAATACTCAATTCCAAAATTGTGTGTCAGCTTTTCCAGTTCATTTGCAAATGAGCCATCCTTGGTGTCACCATCTTCGTCCGCACCGCCTATCCCATCGGCAGCCGAATCATGCAACAATAACCAGTCGTCCACCCATGACGTGAACATCCCGATATACCAGTCATCGGTATGGGCCGCTTCCAGGTGACCATCCTTATTATACTCTCCGGCTGTTGTATAATGACCATTTTCATCATAATGGCCAACGAGTCCGTCACCATCAACATCTCTATCCGGGTAAGATGCCACCAGCAATTTATTGACATCGTAGGAGATGGTGACCTTATTATATTCACCGCCAAAGGTATAGTTTAACCCCATCTTCAAATTTGTTGGCATTGGATCTGCTTGGGCAACATCAATAAAAGCGATTTTGGGACCAATGTTGGCAATCGCGGCGCCAAAAGTCAGATTTTTCAGTAGAAACTGACGTTTGATATAGCCTACATCAAAAGCGAAATTTGTGGAAGTACCCTTCCCTTTTTCCTTACCGGCTCCCTGATCAGTCAAATGCTGATGAACCATTTTAATATTTACACCGATAGCTGTCGTTCGTGACAAGGCCGTACCATAGGATCCGGTAGCTGCGAGCATATAAGATGCAAATGTACCCAGGTAGTTTGCATATTCATCCATGCGTTCCTGCTCACCCAGGTTCAGCAGAATGACGTTACCTCCCAGCATACCAACATTTTTTACATAATGACGGTAGCCGATAAAATCATAGTAAATATCATTGGCCAGATTTGGCAACCAGTTAGAGTGTGTCATAGAGAGCTCTTTACCAGTTAAAAAACCCAGACCGGCTGGATTATAAAATGTTGCATAGGCATCATCGGCAATCGCTGCACCAACCTCTCCCATGCCGGCAGAACGGGCACCGGGATTGATGAGCAACCAAACTGCTCCCGCCTCACTCTGGGCGAAACCAGCCGATATACCAATCAGCAACAATGTTAATATAATCACGCTGTTTTTCATTAAAACCTCCTAGAAACAAAAAACCGAAAAATGATTGTAATTCGGTCGATCAATACCTGTAATTTTGGAATTGTCAGAAGAAAAAGTGTTTGCTTTCTTCGGTCAGGATTTATCAATTATTCGATAGGCGCTCCATTTTCGCCGGGAAATTAACGGTAATTCTGTCAAGAATCAAGCACATTTCGTATTCAAACCGATTTAAAATTTTTCAGCTTCATCGATAAGCATAACCGGAATATCATCTTTTATGTCAAATTTGAGCCGGCATTCGGTGCATATCAGTTTCGAATGTTCTCTATCATATTCGATGTCCTTTTTACATTTTGGACACACTAAAATTTCAAGCAGCTCATCGGATAACATTTTAACCTCAATTCTTTTTAAAATGCACTGACATATGTCACATTCCAACTATTTATATCCTGGAATTGTTCCACCTTAAATCTTTCCAAAGGATACCCGTCTCAGGTTGCCAGTTTGTCAATCTGGTTTTTAAACTCATCCAGATCCTTGAATTTTTTATACACCGAGGCAAAACGGATATAGGCGATTTCATCGAGCTCTTTCAAATACTTCATAACCAGCTCGCCAATAAAATTAGAGGCCACTTCGCCACCCGACAGTTCTTCGATCTCTTTTTCAATATCAATAACCAAAGATTCTAATTTATCTGCCGGAACCGGTCGTTTATTGCACGCAATTCTCAAACTGTCCAACAATTTGTGGCGGTCGTACTCTTCTCGCCTGCCATCATTTTTGATAATGGTCAACGGATACTCCACCACATATTCATAGGTGGTAAAACGATGCCCGCAATCCAGGCATTCGCGGCGGCGGCGGATGGCATTATTTTTCTGTGCGGATCTGGAATCCACAACTTTTGTCTCAATTGATTCACAAAACGGACATTTCATGATTTACCTATGCGTTTATTTCCCGGTACAGGGGAAACTGGCTGCAGAGTTCCCGCACCTCTTCCCTGACCGAATGTTTTATGGTTTCATCTTCATAATTTACAAGCGCCTTATCAATTAATCGGGCAATCGTGCGCATCTCATCTTCCTTCATTCCGCGGGTCGTCATGGCAGCGGTTCCAATTCTGATCCCACTGGTGACAAACGGGCTTTTTGTGTCGAAGGGTACCATGTTCTTATTGGTGGTAATCCCGGATTCCTCAAGAGTATTTTCAGCTTTTTTACCGGATATACCCTTATTGGTCAGATCGATCAGCATCAGGTGATTATCGGTCCCTCCGGAAGTCAGATGATAATCCCGGCTGACAAGTTCTTCGGCTAAGGTTTTTGCATTAGTGATAATCTGTTGAGCGTACAATTTAAACCCAGGCTTGAGCGCTTCCCCAAATGCCACGGCTTTTGCAGCAATGATATGCATCAGCGGTCCGCCCTGAATCCCCGGCATTACATTGGAATCCACAATCTCAGACATCATTTTTGTTCGACCGGTTTTGGGCGCAACGACGCCAAAGGGATTTTCAAAATCCTTGCCCATCAAAATTAATCCACCCCGGGGTCCACGCAGGGTTTTATGAGTTGTCGAAGTTACAATATGGCAATGTGGTAATGGATCCGGATGCAATCCTGCAGCGATCAAACCGGCTGGATGAGCCACGTCGGCTATCAGAAAGGCACCGACACTATCGGCAATTTCCCGAAATTTCTCAAAATCCAGAAAACGGGGATATGCGCTGCCACCGGCAATGATCATTTTCGGTTTGGTTTCTTTGGCGATTTTTGCCATTTGATCAAAATCAATCCGTCCCGTTTCCCGTTTTACTCCATAGGAAACAATATTGAATAATTTGCCCGAAAAGTTTACCGGACTGCCATGAGTCAAATGGCCGCCATGGGCCAAATCCATCCCCAACACGGTATCACCGGTTTCCAGTAGGGTAAAATAAACCGCCATGTTCGCCTGGGAACCGGAATGTGGCTGTACATTGGCATAATCTGCACCAAAGAGCTCTTTTACACGATCTCTGGCCAGATTCTCTGCTGTGTCCACCGCTGAGCAGCCACCGTAATAGCGTTTTCCCGGATATCCTTCGGCATATTTATTGGTCATCACTGAACCAGCCGCTTCCAGCACCGCCGGACTGACAAAATTCTCCGATGCAATCAATTCCAATGTCCAGCGCTCGCGTTCGAACTCTGCAGAAATTGCTGCCATAATATCGGGATCATTTGTTCGCAAATAATTAAAATCCACGATCTTTCTCCTAAAGTGTGTCCAGTTTATCAATGCGCCGCTGATGGCGACCACCTTCAAAATCGGTACTCAGCCAGATGTCGAGCATTTTCC
>JAFGXZ010000326.1 GCA_016936335.1 Fidelibacterota bacterium | reverse complement strand
GATTGTGTATCGCCCTTTGGTGATTTGGCATGAATGTTCACTGAATTTACCCCATCTTTCAAATACACGATATGGTTGAACTTATAATCCACAAGGTCCGCCGGCTGTCCATTAATACTGATCTCGCATCCCGGTTTCGTCGATCCGGACAATGCATATTCGCTTATATTTGTTATAACAGTGGTTTTTCCATCGAGATTTATCAAATTATCATCAGCATTAAAATAGATACTTCTTTCAGTCTTTGAAATATTTCCCGCCTTGTCAATGGACTGGATGAGGATTGTATTTTTCCCAGGTACCAGTGTATACGGGTGGCTAAATTTCCCGCTTTTATCAACAATTACCGAGTCGTTGTTTATTAACAGGTCAGCTTCGGATTCAGCATCACCAGAAATTGTGATTACCGGTTGGTAAACAGTCTCTTCGTTAGTGGGTTTGTTGACCAGTAAAAACGGCGGTGTAATATCCTTGTCAATATAAAATTCAACCGGACTGGAAAATGTGCCGGTAAAATCTTCCTTATCGATTGACGCCACCCGGATATAAAACACACCAGTCGTATTTGAGTTCCATTTAAAACCGGGATTTGTGCCCACATTTTGATCAACTATTCGCTCTGAAAATGAACGAACCGGCGCAATTTGTAAAAAATAACCTTTTGCAGTGTTTACCTTCTCCCATTGGATAGATACAGTGCTGGTGTAAAATTTTTCCTTTTGGCCGGGTGACAGGATTTTTGGTGGTTCCAACAGCTTCCGGGCTTCTTTCGGCTTCTCACCGGGTGCAATTGACGTTCCTTCATTCTTACCAATTGTGACCGCTGCCCCACCGGCTTTTACATCGATTTCACCGTCGTAGTTGGCGAACTTGGTTACATTGTTTTCATCCCGGGACGCACGGAAACTTCGGGATCGGATTTCGGTTTCCACGCCCGGGACTGAGACGTTCATCTGATTTTTTGTATTCTGACCGGACAGATAGGCCATGATATCACCTTGCAGCACGACAACGCTTGATGTGTTCGTATTCTTTACCAGATCCTGTTTCATGGCTTCGATAACGGCCAGGGAATTTTCATTTAAATTAAGTTTGCTTCCGTCAACAAATGCAATTTCACCCGATGCGCTGCTCAAAGTCCGGATATGTTCTTTTTCATTTAGTTCCTGGTCCTTATTGGCATCGTACCAGATCGTCTGATCCTTTTTCCGTGATTGGACTTTGCCTTTCTTTTCCGAAAGGATTGCAGAAATGGATTTGACCCGCTTGTCTTTGGTCTGTTGAATAGCATTATTAGCAGATGAAACCGCATCATTCGCTCGCTTGAGTGCTAAATCCAGCTGACCTTTTTTCTTTAACTCGACCGATTCTTTCTGGGCGTTGATGGCCGCTTCAACCAAATCTTTTGCCAGAATTCCAGCTCCTTCATTGTTTGCCTGAGAAATTGCCTGCTGGGCATCATCCAACTGCTGCGTGATTTTTTTATACAGACCAACCGGGATTTTCAGGGCAGTCCCAATATTCACTTCTCCTGCCGATTGATATCCATTATAAAATAAGATGACTTCCCAATCATTTGGCTCACCAAAATATTTGATTGCCAGAGAACGCAACGTCTCGTCGCCGCTTAATGTAACCGTCACATCGCCATCCGCTGCCATCGTTGAAAATTGGAGGATTAAAAACACCAAAAAAGCAAAGATAAAAAGTTTATTAGTCATTGAAATATTCCCGGCAGATACCTGAATAGATTACCCAAGTGTTGAAATGATTTTCTCTGATAAGTGATTTTCTTACGGTCATTGAGGATTTTTAACCCGGTTTTCCCTCTTAATTTATAACATTCCTTTAAATATTACGTATAAATTTCTAACTGTCAAGCACTTTTGTACGCGTACGAAGTTCAAAATTCAAAAAAAAACAGAAAAGGTGGATATCTCAACCCACCATTTCTGATCGTGAAAATTACGCTCAATAATTACAGCTGTTCAATAAAATATTTGGATGTTAATTTTTCACCGGTAGCCCTCACAATCATTTCATCCCAGCGGAATCGATTCCCTGGCATAAACACATTCTCAACGAAATATTTTCCAATTTCGGGATTATTCATGTACCGGATTTCATGTACATCTTCGAGCCCCTGACTCACAGCAAGTGCGTTCCTGAATTGAGCCTCCAGCAGTCCGCCGAGCTGATAATTATGATAATAGACCGGGTAAAGGCAAACATGGATCTTGGCTGCATAATCAGGCATATCCCGATTTTCCGGACGTTTTACCATCTGATACTTTTCAACCAAATCCCACCACAGCTTATTAAGATCCTGATCGGGGTTTGTATACAATTCTCTTTCAAAATTGAGCATCACCAAAGACCATCGGGCGAATATCAGTTTTTCCATACGCAGGGTCTTTGCTGTAAGATCAATTATCTCCTGTTTTTGGTCATCGGTCAGGTTCAGTGCATCCTGCATCCAATTAGGATTTTTCGAAAGACGCTCAAAAAAGATAGCGATCGCTTCGGTGGTAAAGGAATGGGCCGGTCCCCTGAGAAAAAAGGGTGCAGTGTAATCCTGCTTCAGATCGTACACAGCGTGTCCCAATTCATGCAGCGATGTCGACATCCAGGACTCATTCGGTTTAACATTCATCATTACCCGAACATCCCCTTCATGATCAATGTCCGTGCAGTATGCATGAGGGTATTTTTTATCCCGTTCGTATAAATCACTGTTTGCTAAAATTTGATCAACATTGATCCCAATGCTGTTATAAAATGTTCTGGCCAGTTCAACCACATCCTTATCTTTATAATATTGATCCAGATTAATCGCGCTGACAACCGGGGCTTCCTGGAAAAAAGGATCAGAATAGTGCCAGGGTCTTAAATCGCATTGCTCAATCCCAAAGCGTTCTGCAAGAGCAAGATCGATTTCGGTTTTTACATCGAGAAATGGCTGACGTGTATCGTTATCCAATTCGGTAAAAATCCGATCTATTTCAGCCGGATCCTGTTCTCCGATAATCAACTGCATCTCGTAGTAATTTTTAAAACCAACTGCTTTTGCAGATTCATTGCGGAGCTGAACCAACTTTAAAAAATCGGCTTCAACCAGTGGGGCCACCTGCTTGGAGGCTTCCCAGGCTTTTTTCCGCAATTTTTGATCTGTGCTGCTGGACAGAATATTCTTAATGTCATTGCCACTGAGTTGTTTTCCATCAACCGTGGATCGAAATGTATTGAAGCGTTGTTCGACTTCGGTGGATAATTTGGTAATTTGATTGAGTAATTCCGGGTCTGTCTGGTTGGCTAAAAATGACGCATAAAGCACCTCAATTTGACGGGCTAAAGCGATGTCTTTTATTTGTGCTTTTTTAAATTTTTTCAACTTGTTAAACGTGCTCGGATTGGAATATATTTTCGTTAACTCAATATCTAATTCAGTGTACCGTTCATAATACTGATCCTCCCCACTGGCTGTCGCATTCCAATAGCTCAGGGCACTCTCTTTCATTATCGGTTTTATGATTGACGTTAAACTGTCAACCAGACTTTGAGCATTCATTTCAATCTTAGATGGTTGCATTGAACAAGACATTACTACCACTGAAAGTGCAATAACTAGAAAAATTCGTTTCATACACTACCCCATTATTTGTTGATTGTATTAAAATCACAAGTAAATTTAGAGAGATAAATCCTTATTTACAAGGGCGAGAGCATAAAGTGGGAATCAGTTTTAAATCTTAAAAACTTATTCCTGTTTCGTGATATAAATCACAGATACAGAACGTCGCCAGCATTTAAATACTTCGGTTATATCGACCTGAATGGATTTACAAAAATCAGTCCCTTTCTAATCCGAAACAGAAAGAAACAGGGCCAAATTTTTATTGCAATATGTTTTCTCAAAAGATAAATTGTCTCAATTGTTGGAGCAAACGATCACAAATAAAATAATCCATATTTTTCTCAGTTACCGGAGTTTTCAATGAAAATAAAATTTTGGGGCGTCAGGGGATCAATTCCAACTCCTCAGACAAGTGCGCAGATAAAACAAAAAATTCAGAAAATTATCAAAAATATCACTGACAAAAAATTGACCGGCATGCATGAAATCAATACCTATCTTGACAGTTTACCAGCTGTTGAAGCCGGTACTATCGGTGGTAACACATCTTGTATCGAAATCCGGGCAGATAATCAATTAATCATTTTTGATATGGGCAGCGGTCTGAAAAATCTGGGAAATTATATCGCTAAGCACGATCAGAAATCCGAAGGTCTTGATATCCATATTTTCCTGTCTCATACCCATTGGGATCATATCATAGGTTTTCCCTTTTTTGGACCCGCATTTTTCCCCAATAATACAATCCACTTTTACAGCGGGCATCCAAATCTCAAAGAGCGTCTGGAGATCCAGCAGGATTTCAGATTTTTTCCGGTGGCACTGCACCACATGGGTGCGAAGAAAGAATTTACCCAGTTAAAGCACAACAGCAGCATTAGTATCGGGAATGTGAAAATTAGTAATTTCCCGCTCTATCACCCGGGTGGCTCCTTTGGTTTTCGGATTGATTATGATAAAAAATCCTTTGTCTATGCCACAGACTCAGAATACAAGGATCTTTCAAGCAATAATATTACAAAACACATAGAGTTTTTTCATAATGCCGATCTCCTTGTTTTTGATGCACAATATACGTTTGAGGAAGCCATTCATAAAGAGGATTGGGGACACAGTTCGGCGCTGGTTGGGATTGACTTCTCAATTCAGGCTAATGTTAAGCGACTGGCCCTTTTTCATCACGAACCGGAACGGGATGATTTTGAAATTGATACTATATTAAGGAAGTCGATTGACTACCGGAATATAAATTATCCGGACAATAATTTTGAGATTTTTCTGGCAACCGAAGGTTTAGAGATTATCCTATAATTCTTTCAGAAGGTAGCGTGAAAACAGCCATCGAAATTACGATTAAAAATAGAATTCCCGAAATTGAACACGTCTGTGACGCCGTTGCCGAATTTAGCCGTAAACATAACGTAGCAGATAAAATCATTTTCACTCTCCACCTGGCAATTGACGAAATTCTGACCAATATTATATCCTACGGCTATTCTGATCCAAATGAACATATAATCAATATCTGCTATTCTCTTCAGAAAGATTATTTACAACTGAAAATCATTGACGACAGCAATCCCTACGACCCGGCAGCCGCTCCGGAACCCGATGTGGAAGCGTCTCTTGAAGACCGAAAAATCGGCGGTCTGGGTATCTACCTGATTAAAAATATGATGGATGATATAAAATACAGTTCCGAAAGTGGAAAAAATACCTTAGTTTTAACCAAGAAATGTGATTACACATAATCGATAAATTGAAAGAGGGTTTGTCATGCAAGTAAATATTGAAAAGATTGAAAATATCTACATATTTTCTCTCGAAGGGAATCTGGATTCCAATACATCCGGTGACCTGGAAAAAAAGCTGATCCCGGCTATTGATCCGAATAATACAAAATTTATCCTCGATTTTTCTGCACTTCATTATATCAGCAGTGCCGGATTGAGAGTACTCCTTGGTGCGGCAAAAAAACTGAATCAGTTTGGGGGAAAATTGATTTTATGTTCGGTAAAACCGGATATCAAAGAGGTGTTTGAAATTGCCGGATTATTACCGATTTTTCCAATTGTTGACGATCCTGAAGCAGCGGCTCAAAAGATTTTACAGTAATTATTCTCATTCCTATAGTTATCATTTATACATGCTAAATAATCTTGTTACCATCGGTGGTTCCAGCGAATCAGGCTGAGTGTATCTCCGATCATATCTTCTATAGTCCCAATCCGAATCGAATTTTCATTGCATCCAAGAACAAGATCGTATCGATCCAGCAGTTCGTTGGGTCTTCCCCGTTCTACCGAGGTGGGCGGGCTTTTATCCTCGTAGAATAACGCAATTTGATTCTTGCCTATAATAAAATCTCCCTGTGTAAAGATATGATCATTTAGAACAATTCGTTCACCTTTATCTACCGTGAAGTAATCGGCCGATAAAACGACACCTTTTCGATAATAATCAGTCACCTCATAATAGTTATATTCTGGAAGTGGTAATTTGTCAGAATATTCATCCAATCGGACTCCTAATTGCATGGCGGCGGTAATGATAAAACTGTTCAGGTTTCCACCTATCCATTTTGTGGTCTGATGATCACTCCAGAGAGTAGTTGAGGAAACCGGATTTTTTATCAGGGGAAGATTTCGATATAAAAGAACACTATCAAGCAGTTTCGAACCGGTCCGGCCCTTGTAACTGATCCTGAAAACCGCTTCACTAAGACCACCGAAATCAACTGTGTCGTACACCTTAAATCGGTAATTGATGTTTGCAGAGCTTATAAAATCTTTCCCATAATACAGTTCGACTTTAAACCAGGCTGTTCCCGGAAATAGTTCATCAAATTTTCCCAGAGAATTTAGTGTAATCTCCGTTTTATCACTCCATTCTTTTATCAGTGTTTCCTGATAAGGGATTATTGCAAAAGGACTGACATATCCGGGATGATTCATGTACGCTGTATCCAGCTTCACCGGCATAATCAAGTACCACCTGATGGTTATTTTTTGCGCAAATAATTCACTCAGGGGCAGAATATTGTCCGACTGAAGGGTATCCCCGTTAAGAATAATATTCCACCGGGGCGACGTATATACAGAAGAATAAAAACCTTCCGGACGTACTGTTAAAAGAAACGATAATCTCAGGTTATCTCCCTGATCAGCAATGACAGATGAATTCGTCCAAAACTCACTGTTATTGCGGTTCCTGATGATCTCTATTTTCGACAATTGGACTTGGGCAAATAATAACGTTCCCGACAGAATTATCGCTGATAGTAAAACGATATAGTTTATTTGAATCTTTTTTAAAACTTTTCGCATAACTTAATATAGTTAAAAATTATGAATTGTCGAACACTGGCAGATATTTTAAAAAACCGAAATTTATCCTACCACCCTTCAAAAGGATTTATTAACTTTAAAAAGTGAATAATTCGGCCATTAAAACGACATTAAATTTAAGTTTCATGCAAAATGTCACAGGTTTAACCATTTTAAATAGCGAGGTGATCGATGCCTAATGCCAAATTTTCCCTGCCCGATCCAATCAATGAACCGATAAAAGCGTACCGATCTGGCAGTCCGGAGCGTATTGAGTTGAAAGCAATGTTATCAAAAATGTCAGGTACACAGATTGAAATTCCCCTGATAATCGGCGGAAAGGAAATCCGAACCAGTAACACCGGAATATGCATCATGCCTCATGATCACAAGCACATTCTGGCCACTTTTCATAAGGCCGGTCCGAAAGAGGTCGAAATGGCGGTGGAAGCATCTCAGAAAGCCTGGAAAACCTGGTCTAATCTATCCTTTTGGGAGCGGGCGAGTATCTTTAAAAAAGCTGCTTCGCTATTAGCCGGTCCCTGGCGGGCGGTACTGAATGCAGCCACAATGCTGAACCAGAGTAAAAACGCATTTCAGGCTGAAATCGATTCCGCCTGCGAACTGATCGACTTCTGGAATTTTAATGTTAAATATATGGAACAGATCTACGAACAACAGCCGTTTTCACCGGATGGGCAGTGGAACCGGCTTGAACAGCGGGCTCTGGAAGGATTTATTTTCGCCGTTACTCCCTTTAATTTCACTTCCATTGCCGGTAATCTTCCGACCGCCCCGGCGATGATGGGCAACACGGTTCTCTGGAAACCCGCTTCATCTGCGGTTTTTTCCGCTTACTATTTGATGAAACTCTTTGAAGATGCCGGATTGCCCGCTGGTGTTATCAATTTTATCCCGGGAACCGGCAGAGATGTCGGTCCAAATGTGCTGTCTCATCCAAAACTCGCCGGTGTCCATTTTACCGGCAGCACAGCAGTCTTTCAGAACATGTGGAAAATCATTGGAGAAAATATTGCTGGCTATAAAACCTATCCCAGAATTGTCGGTGAAACCGGTGGTAAGGATTTTGTATTTGCTCATAATAGTGCCGATGTGGATGAATTAAATACCGCACTGGTGAGAGGAGCATTTGAATTCCAGGGGCAGAAATGTTCAGCGGCATCACGGGCTTATATCCCGCAATCCCTGTGGCTGACACTGAAACCAAAATTGATCAATACCGTTCGAACAATCGCTGTCGGTGACGTTCAGGATTTTCGAAATTTCTTTAATGCAGTTATCGACAGAGCCGCTTTTGAAAGTATCCGCAGCTATATCGATTTTGCTAAAAAGTCGGAAGATGCTGAGATCATCATTGGTGGCACTTACGATGACTCCGTTGGTTTCTTTATTGATCCGACTATCATTGTCACAAGCAATCCACATTTTAAAACCCTTGAAGAAGAAATTTTTGGCCCGGTATTGACAATTTTCGTCTATGCTGATGAGAAGTTTGAAGAAACATTGCAGCTCTGTGATGAAACGT
>JAFGXZ010000042.1 GCA_016936335.1 Fidelibacterota bacterium | reverse complement strand
TTCCCCTTTTAATTCTGCTCAGTTTGAGTCTGTCTGCCCAGAATCTGCAGTTGCATTACGACTTTGGCGAAGGACGCCAGTATCTCACCAGTACCCTGGAAATGTTCAAACCCGACGATTTCGGGGCAACCTTCTGGTTTGTGGATATCGATTATTGCGATGGTGTCAGCGCCAATAGTGCGTCCATGGCCTACTGGGAAATTGCCCGCTATATTACCCTGCCTTTTTTGAAAAACAGCGGAGCATTGAGCCAAGTGTCTGCAACCGCCCAGTATAACGACGGGTTGAATACGTTTGGCGGTTTTGGCAGTGTCTGGCTGGGTGGCGTTTCCTATCCCGTGGACCTGAAAATTGTCACGATCGGGACTGATGTTCTCTTACGAAAGGCTGAAAACCAGGATTTGAGTTATCAGTTGACCTTTGTCTGGTTTAAACCCTTCTTCGAGGGAAAACTGATTTTCACTGGTTTCTGCGATCTCTGGGGACAGGCCAATGCTGATTTTGATGCTGATGGAACCGATCGACAACTGGTTCTGCTGACCGAACCGCAGATTTGGTTTAATGTCAGTAAACATCTGGCTTTTGGCAGTGAAATTGAAATCAGTCGGAATTTTGTGTACGGGGCAGGGGATGCGCTCCAGGTCAACGCCACTCTGGGCTTGAAGTGGGAATTCTAGAAAAAGTATTTAACGCCCGATTTCTGGATAGGGCATCAATAATTTCAACTAACACAATCTCAGTTTGAAGGGCTATAGTCGATGAAACGTCAGAAAATAAGTGTTATCCTGATGCTCGGTCTGGTTCTTTTCAGTCAGTCAGGTTTTGGCCGCACCGCGAACCAGGCCCGGCGCGAGATTCAGATTCCCGATATTCTGGGTTATTTTACGCTGAAATGCGATTTGCATATGCATACCGTCTTTTCCGACGGGAGTGTCTGGCCGACAGTGCGGGTCAATGAGGCCTGGCTGGAAGGCCTGGATGCCCTTTCCATTACGGATCATGTGGAATATCAACCCCATCAGGATCTTCTTTCCACCGATCTGAACCAGACATATAATCAGGCAAAAAACCTGGCGGATGATCTGGGATTGATTCTGATCAGAGGCGGGGAAATTACCCGTTCCATGCCTCCTGGCCACCTGAATGCCATTTTTCCGGAAGATATTAATGCTTTAAAACAGGGAGACTGGCGTTCCGCCATTCAGGCGGCTATCGATCAGGATGCCTTCCTTTTCTGGAACCACCCCGGCTGGAATGGTCAGCAAAAGGACGGCGTCGCCCGCTGGTATGATGAACACACCGAACTGCTGGAAAAGGGTTGGTTGAAGGGAATTGAAGTTGTGAACTACGATGAATATTATCCCGAAGCTCATCAGTGGTGTCTTGACAAAAATTTAACGATGCTGGGCAACTCTGATGTCCATGATCCGATAAACCTGGTCTGGGATTTTCCGGGCGGTGAACACCGGCCAATGACCCTGGTCTTTGCCAATGAAAAAAGCGCGGAGGGTATCGAGAAAGCGCTCCAGCATCAACGGACGGTTGTCTATTATCAGGATACCCTGATTGGCAAAGCAAAATTCCTCGATGCGATTTTTTCAGAATCCATCGAAATTCTCACGCCGGAATTGACCCTACAGGGAAAGAAACGTGCTATTCTGCAGATCCACAATCATTCCGATATCAGTTATGCTCTTATTCAGGATGGGGGACTGGACAATGTATCCTTCCCGGAACGTGTTACGCTTAATGCTCATAAAACGATTCAATTACCAATAAAAGGGGAAGGGAACATCCCCAGGGGCAGGTATTTAATTCATATGCCCTATCGGGTTTCGAATCTCTGGATCGGTCCGGGAGAAGGTTTGAAAGTCAATATCCCGGTCACGGTTGAATATCTATTGGCTGAATGAAATCCGCGATCCATATTTTTTCAATTCGTATGTGTCAGGATTTGGCATATTTCAATTGTACCATCGCAAAATCCCACAATTCGATCGGCGTATTGATCACACTAGCTCTGCAATAATTCCCGGTTATATGTTCGCGTTATTTACCGGTATACCAGTAAAATATCTGTTTCTCATTGTATTCAAGGGGTATTGCGCCCAATAATGTGAATATTTCCTGTTATACCGGTAAATATTATTGAACATCTGTGATTTTTCCTTGGTATATAAATTTGTTTGATATAGATTACTGCTATAAAGGGAATTAATTATGAACAAGATTGAATCTATTGGGAGTATTATTCGGTTTCACAGAAAAAAAGCCGGACTTACCCAGAAACAGTTGGCAACTCTGGCAGGCGTTGGAAAAACGGCGGTGTTTGATATTGAAAAAGGAAAAAAAACGGTTCGTTTGAATACCCTTACAACACTACTCTCAATTCTGAATATCCATCTGATCGTGCAAAGTCCTCTGATGGATCAGTACAATCATGATGAGGGGAATGGATGAGATCGGCAAAGATATTTTTACATGGTGAATTCACCGGTGTACTTGAGGAAATCGAGTATGGAAAGCGATATCGTTTTATATATTCGGATGATTATTCCGGAGACGCAATTTCGCACACAATGCCAGTCGAAAAGAGGGAATTTGAATTTAACAGATTTCCACCATTCTTTGATGGACTTTTGCCCGAAGGCGTAATGTTAGAGGGGCTTCTCCGGCAAGGAAAAATCGACCGCAATGATCTCTTTGGGCAGCTGATTGCGGTTGGTCAGGAGCTTGTTGGCGCCGTGACAGTTGAAATGGTCTTATGAAGCGCTGTCCGATCACATATGAGTCTTGTGGTGACAGGCAATATTCAAGACGGGGATTGCAATTATTTTCCCGCCGCTTAGACAGATTGAATGATTTTCGCTATTCGGCTGCGGAACAGCGCCAGGAAGCGGTCATCCGCTCAGCAAAAATGTCCATCCAGGGGCTTCGGCCAAAGCTGAGTGTGCGCTTAAATATTGTAAATTCGATGTTTGAAATCGTTGATAAAGGCGGCCGTTATATCCTTAAACCTCAACATGACACCTACCCTCAGTTACCGGAGAATGAAGATCTCACCATGCGTCTGGCTGAAACGGTTGGAATCGAAGTTCCCTTGCATGGATTGATTTATTGTCGAGATGGTTCGTTTTCATATATCATAAAACGCTTTGACCGGGAGGGAAAATCCGGCAAACTGGCCGTCGAAGATTTTGCTCAGTTATCTGGAATGGATCGAGAGACCAAATACAGCTTCAGTATGGAGAAATTGATTCCGATTCTTGATTTCTGTACTTTTCCCGCAATTGAGAGGGTCCGTCTCTTTCGTCGTTGTATTTTTAATTACCTGGTTGGTAATGAAGACATGCATTTGAAGAATTTTTCGTTAATTACCCGAGACGGTACAACCATGTTGGCGCCGGCTTACGATTTTCTCAGTACAACGCTGGCATTTATGTCGATTGGCAAAAAGGTCGGCGATATTGAAGAAATTGCTCTTCCGTTGAAAGGGAAAAAGCGAAACTTATCGCGCAAGTTGTGGGTCGATTATTTTGGCAGAATGCAATTGGAACTGAATTCAGCGGTAATCACAACGGAGCTGCAGCAATTTTCCGATGCCTTTGATCGGTGGATTGCCATTATTCAAAGCAGTTTTGTTTCCGATGAAATGAAGGCGATATATCGTTCATTAATCGAAAAGCATCGTCAAACGCTCGAAATCTGATATCTGTTACTTCCTGGCATAAATAGAATCCATTTGCTGTTAATCCCAATCCCTTTAATACGACGACCATATTTCAGTCCAGTCTTCCTGAGCGATCTTCGGCGATCCTGAATATCTTTAACGTGAACGGACAGCCTCTGGCAACGGGAATTTGCGGACGGAAACGGCGCAGAAGGCGGGAAAACTGCTTTTACTGAAGTAAACCGGTGTGACCCGACTCCCCGGTTATG
>JAFGXZ010000041.1 GCA_016936335.1 Fidelibacterota bacterium | reverse complement strand
GATTACATCAGCGCCTCCCCGGATGTGCCCAGCGGAACGGAACCCTTCACCGTAGAAGCCTGGGTAAAAACAACTCAGACTCAGGGGCGCACCATCGTCGGTTGGGGTAAAAACAGTTATAGTAGCAATACCCATTGTTTTGGCATTTCAGCCACACATATTTCAGGTTTGTGGAATAATTGGAGCTTCGGATATGATATTGCCTATTATGGTAATATGAATATTTCCGGAAAATGGACACACATCGCTTACTCTTTCAACGGTACTGAACCTCTCAAATTGTATGTGAATGGTGTTCATATTGGAACACTATCGTCGATGGGCACATCATACGAAGGCAACACCAATTTCAATATCGGTGCAAAATATTACTCTTCCATGGAGTCCTTCTTTGACGGCCAGATGGATGAACTCCGCATCTGGGACGTCGGTCGTACCCAAGCCGAAATCGTTGCCAATATGTGTAAAAAGGTCATTCCGACGAATGAGAGTCACCTGCTGGTTTATTATGATTTTGATCAGACACCCAACGCTGCCATTCTTTATGACCGCAAGTTTGATGGCGACGGCACCTTGACAAATATGGATGCCGCCAATGCCTGGGTAAAGTCCGGAGCGTTGCTTGGGGATGCATCCCTGGTTTTAGCAAGCACCACCCCGACACTGGTCGGTATTACTGGTCAAAGTTGTCTTGCTACGATAACCAGTACTCCCAGTACATCCAATTTTCTGAATCTTTACAATGCCTCTACCGGTTTTGGTCCGGTGTCCGTGGCCGATGTGGGTGTCTGGCCGGTGGGAATTATCAAACGTGCTGATGTCATATGGGGTGTTCATGCCGTGGGAACAGTCACCGCTAACCTGGTCTTTGACTACAGCCAAATCGCCGGAATCAGTAATCCCGATCTCATTCGGCTGATCAAGCGGTCCGACGCCGGTTCTGAATGGAGCGATGTGACCTCTGATTTTGTGCATAACACCACAGCAAAAACATTTACCAAATTAAATAATTCCAGTTTCAGTGAATACAGTGTCGGTACCCAGGAAGGGGACAACAGTCTGCCGGTGGAATTATCGTCTTTCAATGCCCATTATGAAAGTGGCAATGTGGTGCTGAAATGGACGACCGAAAGTGAAGTTGAAAATCTCGGCTTCATCATGGAACGACGTCTGAATCCCAATGCCCCATCCTGGGACCGCATCGCAACTTTCCAAACGAATACCAGTCTGAAAGGACAGGGGACTAAGTCCGGTCGAAGCACGTACAAATATGCTGACAGCGATGTGAAAATGGATCAAACCTACTATTATCGTCTCCTGGATGTGGACTACTCAGGCGTCTGCCGGGTCAATGATACGCTGTCTATCAATCCGGGAAAATATATCCAGTCCTTAATCCCGAAACAATTTGCCCTGCTGCCAGCCTATCCGAATCCCTTCAATCCGCGGACCACGATTGTCTACCAACTGCCCAAAGCGGAGTTCGTCAATGTTACGGTCTACGACATCTCCGGGAGGCAGATCGCCAGCCTGGTCAATGAACAAAAAGCCGCCGGCACGTACCGGATCGCTTGGGAACCCCATACCTTGGCTTCGGGAATCTATCTGATCCGGATCCAGGCCGGCCACTTTGTTTCCATTCAGAAGTGCATGATGATGAAGTAGAATGGTCCAAACAAAGCGATTTTTTTACAAAGCCCCCGTCTTCCGGGGGTTTTGTTTTTCCATTTATCCGGTATCGTTGAAGCCTGCTGTCGAAAAGATCAAGTACGCCGATAATTGCTGATTCGGCAGCCTCACTGGTAAGCCGACCATTAGCTTGGTTAATGTGTATTAGAGCGCTTTTTATAAATATTTTATCCTTGATATCTCAAAGTTCAGCTTTGATATTTCAAGGTAGATTCCTATTTTAAAGCCATGAAATTGATAGACCGTCAGAAAGATTTCAAACAGATCCGGAACTTCATTAATGATTTTCCCGTGACTGCCATTATAGGTGCCCGGCAGTGCGGGAAAACTACCTTAGCCAAACAGTTACCCCTGGATCACTATTTTGATCTTGAAAATCCCCGGGATCTAGCCCGCTTCGAACAACCACTTTTAACCCTGGAAAATCTCCGTGGCCTCATTGGAATTGATGAGATTCAGCGTAAACCGGATCTCTTTCCGCTGTTGCGTCATCTGACTGACCGGAAAAAGAAACAAAAATTTTTAATTCTGGGCAGCGCTTCCGGAGAATTAATGCAGCAGAGTTCCGAATCACTGGCGGGACGGATTGCGTATTATTCATTGGGTGGCTTTGCGCTGGATGATATAGGTATGCAAAATAGCACGAAACTATGGATACGTGGTGGCTTACCACGAGCGTTTTTGGCATCTTCCGATCAAAAAAGTGCCCAATGGCGAGAGCAGTATATCAGTACCTTTCTGGAAAGGGATATTCCTCAATTGGGGATTGCTATTCCGCCCTATACTCTGCGTCGTTTCTGGCTGATGTTGAGTCACTATCACGCTCAGATTATTAATTATGCAGAATTGGGTCGTTCCTTCGGAATATCAGATATGACGGTCCGAAAATATGTCGATATACTGTCTTCGACGTTTATGATACGGATACTGCCGCCCTGGTACGTGAATATCGGGAAACGTCTGGTTAAACGTCCTAAAATTTATCTCCGGGATTCCGGTATTTTCCATTCACTACTATCAGTTGATATACGAGAAGAATTAAATAGTCATCCGAAGCTGGGCGCTTCCTGGGAAGGATTTGCCCTTGAAATGGTCAGTCGGAAGATCGGAAAATCCGTCGGAAATCTTTTTTTCTGGAAGTCTCATGCCGGGGCCGAGCTGGACCTGTTCTGGCAGGATAGAGGGAAGAACTGGGGGGTTGAATTCAAATATGCCGATGCGCCCAAATTGACAAAATCCATGCAGATTTCGATAAATGATTTAGAGTTGGAACACCTTTGGGTGGTTTATCCCGGTTTGGAATCATATCCATTATCCGATAAGATTACTGTCTCACCGGTTTCAATGGATTCATAT
>JAFGXZ010000325.1 GCA_016936335.1 Fidelibacterota bacterium | reverse complement strand
TTTGCATGTAATATATCAGCAATTCCATTCAGATCTTCAATATTTCCAAAAAAATTCGGGGTCTGGATCAATAGCGCAGCGATCTGATCATCCAGCAACACGTCCAATTTACCCAAATCGGTTACACCATCAACTTCCGGCAAATACTGAATTTCAATATCTTTGGTCCGAAGATAGGTTTCCAGAACCTTCCGGGAATTGGCGTTAATTATTTCTGATACTAGCACTTTATTCCGACGGGTTTTATTGACCGCCATGATGGCAGCTTCGGCCAAGGCTGTCGCACCGTCATACATGGAGGCATTGGCCACTTCCATATCCATCAAATGACAAATCATGGATTGATATTCATAAATGGATTGCAATGTACCTTGGGCAACTTCCGGCTGATACGGGGTATACGCAGTGTAGAATTCCGAACGGCTGATTAAAAAGTCCACAGCCGCAGGAATAAAATGATCGTAACTGCCACCGCCTAAGAAAGAAATCATTGAGTCGGTATCCTGGTTTTGTCCGGCCATTTTACCAATCTTCTTTGTCGCCTCCAGCTCCGATAGCGGTTCAGGTAGTTTTATCCGGCATTTCTGAAGAAATTTAGCGGGAATGTTTTTAATCAGATCCTCAAATTTCTCGACACCGATAGCCTGCAGAATCTCTTTCTCAATATCCTTGGTATTTGGAATATAATGCATAGTCATCAAATCAGTTTTTTATAATCTTCATGATTGAGAAGTTCCGACAACTCGGAAGGATCCGAAAGTTTCAATTTTACGATCCAGCCTTTACCAAAAGGGTCCTGGTTAATCAGTTCAGAATTGTCGTTCAATGCGCTATTCACTTCAATTATTTCACCGGATAATGGGCTGTAGATATCGGCCACGGTTTTAACGGCTTCAATGGTGCCAATTGAATCACCTTTGGTCGCAGTTGCACCCACTTCTGGCAATTCCACATACACAACGTCCCCCAGTTCTCCGGCGGCGTATTCCGTAATCCCGACAATAGCGATATCTTCTTCGACAAGTGCCCACTCATGATCATTTGTGTACTTAAGATTTTCTGGTACGTTCATTGATGCTCCTCCTTGAAGAAATAGTTTATTAAAATTTAAAATCTTTTAAAAAATCAATATGAAAATCGCCGGCACGGAAGGCTGGATCTTTTATAATTGCCTGGTGAAATGGAATGGACGTTGATACTCCTTCAATAATTGTCTCATCCAAGGCCCTCTCCATCCGGGCAATCGCTTCTTCCCGGTCATTTCCATGAGTTATCAACTTCCCTAACAGAGAATCATAATTGGATGGGATTTCATAACCGGCATAAACATGTGTATCCATTCGGGTGCCCGGACCACCGGGAGCATGAAATGCCGTAATTTTTCCAGGACTTGGTCGAAAGTTTTTATGCGGATCTTCCGCATTTATCCGGCATTCAATAGAATGTCCGCGCAACCTGAATTTGCGAAGCCATCGGGGTAATTTTAATCCATTCGCGATATTGATTTGTTCTTTCAGCAGGTCAAAACCGGTTACCATTTCCGTTACCGGATGTTCGACTTGAATCCTGGTATTCATTTCCATAAAATAAATATTGCGATGCTTATCCATCAGGAATTCGACCGTACCGGCACTGGAATAATTGACCGCTTTCGCTGCCCGTACAGCGATTTTGCCGAATTTTTCTCTTAAATCTTCCGTAACAGCAGGTGATGGAGATTCTTCAATTAACTTCTGGTGGCGCCGCTGAATCGAACATTCCCGTTCACCCAGAAAAGCAATATTTCCAAAGTTATCGCCCATAATCTGGACTTCAATATGGCGGGCTTTCTCAATCAGCTTTTCCATATACATTGCCGGATTACCAAATGCCGTTCGAGCCTCCTCACGTGCGGTCGAGAACGCTTCTTCCAACTGAGAATCTTCACGGACAATTCGCATTCCCCTGCCGCCACCGCCAGCAACCGCCTTCAGAATGACCGGATAACCGATATCAGATGCGGCTTTCCGTGCAGTTTTGACATCAACAATGACATCTTCGCTACCTGGAATAACCGGAACTCCTGCCTTTTTCATAGTTGCCCGGGCTTCCGCTTTATCGCCCATACGCTTAATGACCGATGCTGACGGACCAATAAAGACAATTTCATTGTCGAGGCACATCTGAGCGAAATCAGGATTCTCGGCCAGAAATCCATAGCCGGGATGAATGGCATCGGCATTGGTAACTTCAGCAGCACTTATAATTTGAGACTGTTTCAGGTAACTGCTCTGACTATTCGCCGGTCCAATACAGACGGCCTCATCGGCAAAGCGGACATGCAGTGACAAAGAATCTGCCGTTGAATAAACCGCAACCGTAGGAATTCCCAGCTCTTTACAAGCCCGAATAATTCTTAATGCAATTTCGCCACGATTGGCTATGAGTATTTTTTCTATCAAAATCTATTCGAATATTTAATTCTTAACACAGATAATTTAGCCAGCCGGATCAATAATAAACAAGGTCTGATTGTATTCCACCGCTTGTGCGTTGGTCGCCAGAATTTTTACCAGTTTACCTGCTACTTCAGATTCGATCACATTCATAATTTTCATGGCTTCTATGATGCAAAGCGGTTGTCCGATGGAAATGTGATCACCCACCCGAACATAGGGTTCAGCATCGGGAGCCGGTGCCTGGTAATATGTCCCGACGATTGGTGATTTTATTTCCGTACCACCACCATTTTCCTCGTTCGGGGCGGGTTTGTGCTCTTCAGCAATACCAGCCACTTCAACAAAATGTGGCAGTTTGTTCATCGCAGAGGTGTCTTTAACATGAACAACATTGGGAGTGTTTCCTGATAAATTTTTGGTAATTCTGATTTTTTGCCCCCAGTGGGATATTTCAATTTCACTGATATCGTGGGATTCAAGAATTTTGACCAGATCGAGAATTTGATTTTTTTTCATAAACCTCTCGCTTTATTCTTTAATCCGTTCAACATATGTACCGGTACGCGTATCAATACGAACTTTATCACCAATATTTAGAAACAGTGGTACTGTGATGCTTAATCCGGTTTCCATGACTGCTGTTT
>JAFGXZ010000324.1 GCA_016936335.1 Fidelibacterota bacterium | reverse complement strand
TGAACATGAATAAAAAAATCCAGATAATCAGTCAGACTACCATCTGTAACAGAAACCTGAATACGGTGTGTGCCCACATCATCATTATCCGGCGTCCAGGTTATTCGGCCAGAGCTGGCATTTATGGTCATCCCTTCCGGAGCAGCGGCTGCAAAGGCAAAGCTAAAAGCGTCATCATCATCATCCACGGCACTAAGCCAGGTACTCCAGTATACATCTTCGGTCAGATTCGTATCTTCCACAGCTGCCGTAAAATAGGGCGCCGTGTTTGCATAAGCATTTACAAAGCCAATCAGACTGATCAACAATACAATAGCTTTGACATGCCGCATGATTCTAAAAATGCCTCTTTACAAAAAATATATGATTCACTTTATGATTTTATTTTTGATTGGTTCTCTCAATCTTTGATTGCATCTCACTTATCAGGAATTTACACTTTTATTGATATCATTCACCGTGACCAGTGTCATCGAACAGAATTGATCTGCCGCAACCAGAAATCGGCCTGTTTACCCGTTGTTGCGCCGGTCAAAGCATGGGTGAAATATTTGCGAGCTTCATCGATCTCTCCGAGGTAATAATAAAACTTGCCAATTTCTAAAACTGTCTCCAAATCCGCCGGATTCAGCCGAATCAGCCGTGAATAATAACTTAGAGCATCATTATAATTAGAATCCTTCGCGTGAATTTGCCCGAGATCATCCAGCGCCGCCATCATCCAGTCATAGGCTTCAGGGTTGATCTCCCGGGCTTTTCTGAAATAATTCAGACCACTCTTATGATCGCCGGATTCCCGGGCGAGCAGACATTTGATATAGTAAATTTTCGGAATCCATTCCTGTTTAATTCCGATCCCAACCGGTGAATTATCAATTCCCTGAAATTCCGCCAATGCTTCATCCCATTGCTTTAAAAAGTATCGTGACTTGGCAATGTAGGACATCTGCATGGTATGGTCTGAGCAGACATCAGCAACCTGTTGAAAAAAGAGAATACAGGATTGATAATCTCCAGTTTCGTACAATGCCTTGGCGAGCTCCACATAGCTTTTTACGAACAGAGGATCATGAACCAGGCTTTTTTGATAATGGGTCACCGCCTCGTTATAACGACCATTGGCCTCACAAATTCGGGCCAACCCATAATAAATTTCACCACTCAGTTCCGATTGTCGCAGTACCAAGCGTTGAAATATTTCACGGGCTGAGTCCAGCGCGCCTTGCTGGAAAAACATAAATCCTTTGGCGGCATCCGCTCCCGGAAACTCCGGTTGCAGAAAATGACTCCGGTAAAAATCAATCTCTGCAACTGTATTGGCGTTTGTCTGCTGATATATCCGCCCTTTATAATAAGATGCCACCGATAATTCCCGGTTCCCGCCTGTTACACCGGTAAGTATTTCCAGCGCACGTTTAAAATCACCGGTTTTATAGAGAAATTTACCATATTCCAGATAATAAACGTCCTTCACTTTCCGTGACCGAATGACCTGCTCAAAACTCTTTCGGGCATCACTGTACCTTCCCATGATCGCCAGACGCCGGGCATAATGAAACAGGGAATCTTCGACAATTTCTTCCGGTACCGGGTCTTTTACTTGTCTGGCTTTATACCTGAAACTTATTAACGTATCAAGAATATCCGGAGTAATCGGCAGATAATAGGCCGCCATTGCACCGGAGTGATAGCTGGGTTTTACTTCCTGATTATCTTCAGGTCCGGCCGTCTGTTTGGGCGAATTCATCTGCAGCTCGGTCCAGCTGGTGATTTTCTTTTTATAAAAATCACGCTCTTTCTGAAGATTCATGATCTGCTGCAAAAGTGCCTGATTTTTCTGTTCAACCTGATTTATTTCCGACGCTGTAGCGGGTACAGAGGATGAACGGGCTGGTGGTTTTCCTGGCGTTGCGGGCCGTCGCCGTTGAGCATTGAGAGAGATCGATAAAACCTGAATAAAAAGGGTCATAATTAGAAATAATATTGGAAATTTCAGTTTTCTGTTCATAGAATTTCTCTTAATAATTACTCCAGAAACCTCACCTGATCCATGGTCATAGTAATCGGATCGGAACCCGGCAACGCCAGTAAGCGGACGGTGATAGTTTTATCATTGGGATTCTGGCTGATGACTTCAGCCCGTTCATTGGCGAGCGGACCATCAATTATCAGGACAATGTTCTTGGTTTCGGTACTGACCGGGACTGGCGCTGCCTCTTGGACCGGTGACGGTAATACAGCCGGAATTTCAGATGGCTCATAAGGCTCTTCAGATTGTTTGCCAAAGCGCCAGCTTAATGTAAAAAACGTCCTGGAAATATTACCGAAATTTTCAGGTGTAATTGCTATATCCAATTTAAAACCGGCTACTTGTAATCCAGCGCCATAACTGATACCCCGATCGGAAAAACCACCTCGAAACAGAACCATATCGCGGATAATATATTCAACCCCGGCCTGATAACCTAAAAAATCCCCGCCCTGTACATGCAAATCCGTGGCAACCAGCAGATTGGGCACATTAAACAGATCAAAATAACTGATCCCCACGCCAATCTGAGTCGGAATGGTTTCTTTTAATTTGCTCGACGTATTCCATTTCAGTGAAGAATTTAAATTCCTGAAAACAGCCCCAAGCGTAATGCGATCACCGATATAAATTGATGATCCAATATCAATGGAAACACCTTTTGCTGAGTAACCCGCCAGGCTATGGTAGAGATATTTTCCTGTCAAACCCAGTGAAAAATTATCGCCAATCATTTTACTATAACCAAGCATCAGCGCACTTTGCAAATCGGAAAAATTCTGTGTCACATAGCCGTCCTGATCCCGTCCCTCAATATTGTCAACAGACAATTGAGCCCAGGCCAGACCGATGCTGCCCCAGGAATTCAGCGGATAACTGAATGCCATATCATAGTAATTCCGATCATAGCCCATCTTCGCCAGCGTTGCATTAAAATGTCCATCATACAGCATCCCTATCATACCGGGATTGACAAAAATCGCCGACGCATCTTCGGTGCACGCAATCGCAACACCACCCATTCCAAAAGCTCTTGTACTATTGTTTAAACTAAGATAACTGCCGGCATAACCGCCACTCTGCGTATAAACCATTCCGGTCATTAACAAGATGAAAAGGGAAATATATACTATTTTGATATGTCTACCTGAGAACCGCCACTTTTCCAATTTTTTGATCTCCTTGACTGGTCTTCACGACGAAATAATAAACACCGTTCGCTACAATTTCATTGTCACTATTTCGCCCGTTCCAATGCATTGTTTTTGTTGGTTCATTTGGGAGGACCTCTTCTGTTTTATATAAATCAATCACATGATTACCAACCGCATCATAAAGAGTAATGTCAACAAAAGTTCTATTAGTAAATAAAATATTGAATGTCGTCCCGCTGCCATCATCGGGATTAAAGGGATTGGGATAGGTAAACACATATTCTCCCTTTGGGACTCCCTTGAGAAACATGGGGCTTGAATAGTTAGGGATTTCATCATATGCAAAGGCTGTATAATAATAAACTGTGTTATCGACCAGATTAACATCGGTAAATATCTCATCAGTCCCATCATATATTACCGTTTCGGTCGTATCAACGGTTTGAATAAATGTTTCAGTACTGCGAAGTATAATAGTTCCTGCAAAATCCTCATCATTGGGATCACGCCAATGCAACTTTAAGCGTCCCGAGCCATCTTCTTGAACTTTAAAATCGGAAATTGGTCCCGGCGGAAATGTATCGGTTGGTGATATGGTGGTTTCCAGCGAATCCCAGGTTCCGCTGAAATAGCTCAAGTCCGGATCGATGAATTTCAGCGAATCCAGTGTAAAAACCGCTAGTCCACTGTCAATGGCTACAAAAGACACATTAAAAAATGTTCCCGG
>JAFGXZ010000040.1 GCA_016936335.1 Fidelibacterota bacterium | reverse complement strand
GGCGCCAACTGGGCGATTGAGAAGGGATTTGGTCATTCCGATACTTTGAGGTTTATTGAAGATAACGGTTGTTTAAAGAGTGCAAATCCCGATGTCATTTCTGAACGCGCCTATCAACGCGGAATGCCGCAGTTGGGAACTCTGGGTTCGGGGAACCATTTCATTGAAATTTCAAAAATCAGTGATATTTATGATGAATCCATCGCTGACCAACTTGGATTGGTTAAAGAAAATGTGGTTGTTTTTATTCATACCGGTTCGCGGGGTTTGGGTTACCAGGTTTGCGACGATTTTATCAAAATTACTTTGCAAGCGACCCGAAAATATGGAATTGATATTCCGGATCGGCAGTTGGCCTGTGCGCCGCTGGACAGTCAAGAGGGAAGCGACTATCTCGGGGCGATGCGGGGTGCTGCGAATTTTGCATTTGCCAATCGGCAGGTGATTTCTGCATTAATTGATACAGCTATGATGAAGACATTGAATATGAGTCCGAATGACATGGGAATGAGCTTGATCTGGGATATTGCTCATAATATCGCCAAAATTGAAAATCATGATATTAACGGAAAACTGCATCAGGTCTGTGTTCATCGTAAAGGCGCGACCCGGGCATTCGGACCTGGGCATTTGGATTTACCAAAGGAATATAGGGATATCGGGCAGCCGGTGCTGATTCCGGGCGATATGGGGACAGAATCTTATCTTGCCGTCGGAACATCTAAAGCGATGCTTGAGACATTCGGCAGTTCCTGTCACGGCGCCGGACGAGTGATGTCCCGAACTCAGGCAAAGAAAAAAAGCCAGGGACGGAATCTCTACGCTGAGATGGCAAAGGCCGGAATTTTTGTGATGGCGGAAGGGAAGTCCACCATGGCGGAAGAGATGCCCGATGCCTATAAGAATGTCACCGAAGTTGTAAATACGATGCATAATGCCGGAATTACACGGAAAGTCGCTCGTTTCACGCCGATGGGTGTGATAAAAGGATGAAATGTTGTTCGGGGTTGAAACCCCAATGGTTATTTGTTATCCCCATGCCCGGGATGAATCCCGGGGCTATTCATGAGTTTACCAGGGAATGATGAATTAATCGAAGAGTATGAAATGCAAGAAGATTTATCTTTCAGGTTAAAGACCCCGGCTTACAACGAGCCATTTCTCTGACGACCTGTAGAATCGGCGGAATCAGAGATTACATCGTGGAGCAGAAAAATGAAATTTTCAGCATTAACCTAACATTGATAAAAATTCACCGAATCCCAACTATGCCCCAGGCTCCGAGAAAAATCTACAAATGCCTGGTGCCTAAAATTTCATCTGCTAAACCGAGGAATCTCCCGCCGATTCTGCCAGTCGAGGTCTTTTTTGGATACTTTTTTCGACAGGGAAAAAAGTATCAGTAAACGAAGGACGTGAACGCCCTCCCGGGATCCATAGGAGCTTATTCTCCCGGCCTTGAAAGGCCGGGCTATTGACACACCCTACCCGTCATTACGAGTGAACGAAGCCCCGCAAGGGGTCCCCGGTGGGACAATCTGTCGCGCCCAGTCCTGAGCAGACTGCCACGCCCCGATCTATAGGGGCTCGCAGTTACAACTAAGCGGGGTTGAAACCCTTTTTTATATGTTTGTCATTTTCACCCCCGAGCTTAGCCCCGGGACTATTCATGAGTTTTTCTGAAAATGGTGACATGACCAAAGAGTATGAATTGCCACGGCTTTCAAGCCGCGGATCACAAGACTCTGCACCCAACCCGGGTTTTAACCCGATTCATTTCGGGGTTGAAACCCCATTTTTTTTGAGAATTCCATTAATCCCGGATTTAACCCAGTGGAATATTATTTGCCGATATTTTTACTCATTTCATCAAGTATCTTATTAATTTCTGCAGATCCAAAACCGCCATACAAGTATTGTTTGGACTTTCGGATGATTCCCTGCCCATGATAGGGATCGACGATCTTATATTCATTACTGCCGGGAATTCTCGGTTTATGATGGATTTGAGTAATATATTGATCAAACAAATCGTTTGTTGCTTTGATCGACTCGGATTTAATAAAAAAGATCCTGAATTTTTGATCACCGATTTTGTAGTCTGCCTGAAAACCCTGAGAGAAAAAAGAATAACCGAGCATGTTTCTGGCGATAAATTGAACAGAATAGGGTACCCGGTTTTTTTCCGGGAATATTCTTAATTCCTTTGGTAAACTGTTTTCAGTATCCAAAAATTCGACGATTACCTGACCAATTTCAGTTAAGATCGATTCCGCTTCTGCGCCAAGATCATAACTGAAGAGTTTTAGATAGTGCTTACCGGCCAGAATAAACAGGTAACTGCCGTCAATATAGGACTCTGAGCCTAGTGTTAGGTATTTTGCATCCGGCGATCGCTCCTGACTGTAAATGCCAAAGGCAAAGAGAGGGGAGGCATGGGTGTAAATCTCAACGGTGATCTCCTGTTTCCGGCGATTCCGGTAATAGACCACATCTAATTGTTCAAAATTGTAACTCAGATACAATTCCGATGCACCGTTGATATAATCGAAAAGATTATCCTCAACATAGGTCTGCACATTTTTCTGAGGTTTCCATTTTTCAATTTTCGGATATTTTCGCTTTTCCTGACCGAAGTTTATGCCATTCATGAAAAGAAAAATAATAAGTGGAATAGTGAAATATTTGCTATTTTTCTGCATTGTTTCGACTTATGTGAATAAACGATCCGGTACGGATTTTAGGGCTGCAATTTCCGTGTATTTCTGCTTGATGTCAAAGCCTTTGCTGCATTTTACTGAACATTCCGAACAACTGTCACATTGTCCGGAGTTTACGTTCAACGATGAGACAAGTTCCCGGGCTTCCCAGTAATTCTTATAGGCATAAGCGTACATATGCGCCCGCATCATATCGGGGATGGGCAGGTGCTTCGGGCATTGATCAACACATGTCTGGCAACCCTGACAATACACACCACCTCGCGAATTGTATCCCAGTTCCAGAATTTTACTGTCTTTTTCTGTAAATGTCAGATCCTCCATTGCGGCTATATCGATTTCCATTTGATCAAATGTAGTGAAACCCGGTATAATCGTACAGATATTTTCATTTTTCAATGCAAAACGGATGGCCGCATTCGGGTCGACAGGTTTGGTTTTTTCTTCGTCGAGAAAACCACCGGCAAAGGTTTTCATTCCAACGATTCCCAGTCCGGCCTCAGCGGCTTTGGCAATCGCTTCCTGCATCTGTTCAATATGGTCCTGTTTGAAATTGTAGGAGGTGAGGACGACATCATAGAACTTGCTGTCGGTAGCGGCCTGAATGACTTCAGGTTCGTTATAATGAGTTGACACACCGACAAAACGGGTCCGGCCTTCTTTCTTTAATTTTTCCATGGCTTTCAGAAAAGGCTTATGCAGGGTCATCGCTTTGGTGTATGAACTGTGCAAGTAGAGAATATCCACATAGTCAATGCCAAGCCGTTCCATACTTTCATCAAATTTCTCCAGGAATCCCTTTTCGGTGGCATCTTTGGTAAATGTCCCGGTTTCGCGATCCCGGTTTTGGTCATGAATTTTTGTCGCGATTACATAGGAATCCCGTGGATAACCCTTAATAACCGAACCGATCATTTTCTCATTGCGACCGTGCTGATAATACCAGGCAGTATCCAGATGAACAATCCCATTATCCAGGGCTGCTTTCACCAGGTTTGGATTATCGGAGTTCATGACACCCATGCTGATAACCGGCAGTTTAATCCCGGTTTTCCCAAGGATACGATATACAAATTTCTGCTTTTTCTTTTCGGTTTTGGTCGGTGTGTCTGTTTGATTGGGCGACAGGAATACATAACCACCCAATCCGGTAGCAGCGGTCTTCAGAAAATTGCGTCTACTCAGCGACTTTTCATTTTTCATAAAATCTCCTGATATTTATTCACTTTGATATTCAATTTTTCCATTTATGATGGTCATCATAATTCGGGCGTCTTTAATTTTGATTGGATCAATCTTTGTAATATCCTCGTCAATAATGACCAGGTCTGCTAATTTACCGGGCGTAATTGATCCTTTGATTGTTTCCTCAAAGGATGCATATGCCGGAGAAATTGTGTACGCTGTCAATGCTTCATCAATAGAAATTTTTTGTTCCGGAACCCAGCCATCGGGATTTTTATCATCGAGTGTCCGGCGAGTGACTGCCGCATAAATCCCCCATAGCGGAGAGGGAGGCGCCACATACCAGTCGCTGCCGAAAATTAATCTTGCTTTAGCATCCAATAGACTGCGATAGGCATGCGTCATGTGAATCCGGTCGCCGATCAGCGGTTCAGCCCAACGGCCATCATCGATAGCATGATACGGTTGGGTGCTGGGGATAACACCGAGATGGGAAAACCGTTCAACGTCGATCGGAGTTAAGTGCTGAGCATGTTCTACCCGGAATCGCCGGTCACGCTGGCCATTGACTTTCTCTACTTTTTCATAAATATCGAGAATAATTGTATTCGCTTTATCGCCGATGGCATGGGTAATGGATTGTAATCCGCATCTATCGGCCTCAAGTATATTGTTGTATAATTCTTCAGTCGATGTTACCTGGAGACCATAGTCTGTCGGTTGGTCGGTGTAGGGATCATGAAACAAACCGGTGTGCGAGCCAAGTGAACCGTCGACGAAGGATTTCAAAGCACCAATCCTCAGCCATTCATCACTGAAATTACTATCTCTGAAAGTTTTGCTAAGTTTTTTCCATGAAGAAAGAGGAACCGCTGCCGAAATCCGAATGCGAAGTTTATTTTCATCGTGATAATTTTTATAGATTCTCAAATCGTCCCAGCTGCCCATGTGATGAACGGACGTGACGCCCCGTTCCAGCAAATATTGCATGGCGGCATCCAGGGCCCTGTATTTCAGCGAATCGCCGGGCTCTTTGATAAACGGTTCCACGAGTTCCATAGCATTGTCTTTCAACACACCGGTAATTCTTCCGCTGGTATCTTTGACAATGGTTCCACCGGATGGCACTGCAGTGTTATGATCGATCCCGCAAATGTTTAAAGTCAGACTGTTCGCCAGGGCCATGTGACCGTCTAAGCGACTGACCCACAGTGGGTTATCGGGTGTGACATCATCAATCCATTTACGATCCGGAAGTTCTCCACCCCAGAGACTGTGGTCCCAGTCTCCACCCAGAATCCAATCACCCGGCTCACAGGTTTTTGCGAATTCCGCAATCCGTCTAGTAAATTCTTCCGGTGTTGCTGCATTTCGTAATTGAACTGATGAAAGATGGAAGCCACCTTCCAGCAGATGCAGGTGCGAGTCAGTAAAACCGGGACAGACAAACATTCCGGCAGCATCGATTACCTTTGTATCTTTGCGTACGATTT
>JAFGXZ010000323.1 GCA_016936335.1 Fidelibacterota bacterium | reverse complement strand
ATATGCAATTTTTCCAAAGGAATGCCTCTGGCAAAACCCGAAGAACCAGCCAATACTGCAATGACCTCTCTGGGCGATTCCCTGAAAGACTTTATGAGAATGAATCCGGCGATTATGGCAGACTCTCAGAGGAGTCGAGTCCACAAACGATATCCCTGTACAGCTACCAAAAGCCTCTGTTTTAAGAAAAACCACCAATGGGAAGATCACCGATTGAGTTAATTCAATGAAGCGATTGTATGATACCGGTTTTGGAAATTCAGACGACAAATGTTACTTTACATAAAAAAGATAAAAGTGCTTTAAGTTTTTAAAATTGCCCAAATGAAATAGAATTAGAATGGTCATTACTTCACTGCCGGATAAAATAAACTTGCGGTTTCAACAACGATGGTGAGTACACAACTGATATTTTTTGATAATCTGATCTGTTTGGTTTTTTAACAACTATAAATTGCAAAAGGAACTCCATGAAAGATACTATTAATTATGATGTTATAGGTATTTAAAACGATGTTGCTTACGTCGAACTCACGTTAAATTACAACTGACTTGAGCATACTTTTTTTGAATGAAATACATAAAAAGTTGCATTTTGAACTGCAATTTGATAACATTAATCTACCATGTTTCCAACATTGCAACATCAAAGCCGATTCACGTGGGATTTCTGGTATTACTTCGATCTAAAAGAAAAACAGTTTCACATTTTCTACCTGAATGCAGATCCTAAATTGGTTCATGATGAACAGCACCACTTCCATTCTCAAGTCGGATATGCCACTACTAAGGATTTTACCATTATCGAATGGGGTTCTGATAATGTTCTGACATCTTCCCCAAATCGCTGGGATAACAGTTCCATATGGACCGGTGATGTCATTAAAATCAATGACGGTTTTTTACTTTTTTACACATCTCGAAACCTGGAAACTGACGATGGAAAAACCCAGAATATTGGAGTGGCCTTCGCCGATCGGATTAACGCTTCCAAATGGGAACCGATCCAAGATTTTCGATTAAGACCGGACGGAAATATTTACTTATCAAAAGGTATAAAAGAGGACGTCACCATACACGCCTGGCGTGATCCGTTCCTGTTCTGTTATAATAATGAGTGTTATATGCTTGTCACTGCCAAAACTTCAGCGAACCCGGTCGGCAGGAATGGTGTTGTTGCCCTGCTTCACTCTAAAAACGGTGGTTTTAAAGATTGGGAATACCTTTACCCTGCTTCTAATCCCGGTTGCTATTCCGAAATGGAGGTGTCGCAAATTTTAATCAACGATAACGGTAATTTTGAATTGGCTTTCTCCACTGGCCCAAAGTATGATAATACTCCTTTGACAAAAGGGCAAGGCGGTTTATATACTATGGTATCAGAAAATCCATTATCTTTTCAGAAAGCGCCGGTAATGTTAAACGCTTTTCAAAATGGTCTTTATGCATGTCGGATAATTCCTGAGTTGGGAAATGCAATCGTCGGTTTTGATCTTAAAACCGGTGGCCTCAGACGCTGCGATATAAAAAACACTTATCAGCCTGTTAATAAATACTTTTCAGATTGGAAGATTTAGATTGATAAGGAAGCAACTCTCTGTCATTGATTATGACTTGGTATAGGCGCGAAGGTTTCTGCAGACCGGCTTTATTGCCAGGAGCACCACGAGGTCGCTGCTGCAATTCGTCCAAAAAATGGCAAGGTTTTCAAAGGCATCCATATAGAAACACAGATAGATTGGGCAGATATTTGCGGTGAACTTGCAGTGATGTGCTGCATGGTCAGTAACGGACACCACAACTTGGATACAATTGTTGCAATCTGGAAAAGTCCCAAAGGACAATACTTTATATTATCATCCTTCGGACGATGCCGTGAAATAATATATGATTTTAATAAAAAGGCCAATATCATCGCCGGTACATTAGAAGAACCGTTTATTGTGACAATAAAAGACCTTCTGCCCTTAAGAACCTGGGAAAATGATAACGATTAATTTATTCCTGTTAAAACTTTCCACGTTTTTGAATCGCCAACAAACATTCAATCGTTGACTCGGCCCCGGAATTCAAATTCACTTCTGAAGCACTGTTAATACCATCATAACAGCGGCCGGTTGTTTTTTCATACATTGTCATTTTGGCAACATTTTCACCTTCAAACCAAGCAAAAATGCGTTCAGCCTGCTGAATATAAATATCATTTTTTGTAAGATCGGCTAAAGACTTCATTCCGCTGTACAATGCATGAATACCATAGGCAATTTGGGGAAATTCAGTTGCCTGATACGAGCCATCGGCCGCAATAGTAATTTCCCAAAGCATTCTATTATCCAATAAGAAAGGAATAAAATGATCAGCCCATTTTTTTACGCTGCTCAGGTACTTTTCATCCTTTGTAATCCGATACGCTTCCAACAAAGCTGTGGATTGATTATTGCCCCAATTATGCCACAAATTCTGCCAGCAGAAATACATGCCATCCAGAGGACTGTCTGGATTATTATACTGAAATTCTACGAGGCCATCGGCGACTTTGCGAATTTCATCTTCGTAATTGAAATCCGCCTGACCGTGCAATTTTATCAATACAAACAGCAATTCACTATTAATATCCGGTGCATTTTTAATTAACCATGTTGGCCGTTGGCCCCACTCGGTAACAGTACACTGTGGATAACTAGCCAAAACACTGTCCAGATGGCTATCCATACTGTGAATACGGCTCACAATGACTTTTTTTAATTCATCATCCGGGTACTGCTGTAAAATGCTGTAAACGGCCGCTAAACCGCGCAAACCACGTACCGCCCACCATTGAAATTCAGCCACACTAGTCCTATACGAAGTATTAATGCTGCCATTGGCATGAATAAAGTTGTACCACAACCCATCATCCCGACTCATATATACTAAGAACCGGGCCATACCAAGCGCAATTGGCAGCAAATCCTTACGATTATATTGACAAATTTCAGTCTCAAGGACTTCCATAAAGCGCCCAACATCGTCCACACAGGTGATGCCCTCATCTATCGCAGTGATCGGTTTATAACTCGGGGCATCTGCATAAATATAAATAAAATATAACTGCTCATTTCCGACTTTAACACTGTCTACCAGATTTAGAGCATGGTCAAGATTTATCGGGGATTCCGGTATTTGTTTACCAGGATGACACAAGCAGAAAAAAATCAATGTTATTAAGAATGGCAGTTTAACATCCATTTACACCAGCCAGTCTTCTTTGTCGAACACCACATCGGATTTTTTAATTGTTGCAGCACCCGTAACCGTATCAGCCCCGGCATAGATGACTGCGTACTCATCTTCTGTTTCCACTGTTGCGCAGCTGAAAATAACATTTGGGACAAACCCATTTATCTCCCAATCAAGTTCCGGTTCAATAACCGGCCTGGACTGACGCGCTAATACTATCCCCGGATTTTCATAATCCAGTAAAGCAACACCGAGACGATAGGCATTGATCTTATCCACAGCATGATAAAATAACAACCACCCCTTAGGATGCCGCACCGGCGGACCGGCAATGCCGATTCGGACCGACTGCCAGTCATCATCGATTGTTTTCATTATGATTTTATGGTCTGTAAAGATTTTTAAATCCCGGGTTTTGGCCAGCCATATATTGGGGTGACGACGATGTAAAAAGAGGTATTCATCACCAAATTTTTGCGGAAAAAAAGCCGAATTTTTATTTTCTTCATCCAATAAAACACCGTGCCTGTCCCAGTGAATCAGGTCGGTACTTGTTGCCAGGCAAATTCGATAATCACCGGGAAAACGTCCGCCGAATCCGGTATATGTCATGTAAAACGTATCTTCAATTTTTACTATTCGCGGATCTTCCGGTCCTCGTAATTCCTGAGGAACATCGTTCTTTAAAATGGGCTCCGAATTACGTTCCCAATGAATCAGGTCACGGCTGCTGGCATATCCAAAATTATTGATATACTCGCCAAAACTTTCATGGCCGCCAATATTGGTCGCCCGATAAATATAATGGTAAATCCCATTTTCATAAACAGCCCCGCCGTTAAAAACGGCAGCGGCTTCCCAGAAATTCTTCGGATTCGGTTTCAGAACCGGTTCAGTGGATACTCGTGTCAGTTTCATCATGCTTTCGCCTCGTGATTAGTATATTTCCGATTTAATGAATTGATCGATTTCAGATCGTGTCGGTGGATTGCTCATAGCGCCATATCGTGTTGCAGCTATTGCACCGGCAGCGTTCGCCCGGGTGCCAATTGTATATAGTTCCTCTTCTGATAGTGATTTATGTGTTTTTTCAAACGAAATTATGCCATCAATTAAAGCCGCCATAAATGCATCGCCACAGCCGGTTGAATCAACGACATTAACTTTAAATCCCGGAATTTTGACAGAATATTTCCTGTTCTTCAGAATACAACCATTCTCACCCATAGTAATCGCAACTATCTGGCTTGTTTTAAATGTCAATGACTTTAATATTTCATCGGTACTATGGCAATTGCATAGGAATTTCGCCTCTTCAATATCCATTTTTAGGATATGGGCTTTCGCTGCAAACGCATTTAGTACGCGATAGGCTTCTGATTCCGATTTCCAGAGTGAAGAGCGGTAATTTGGATCAAAGGAAATCAATGTATCTGTGGAATTTACGACATTTAATATTTTTATAAACTCTTTGCGGGCCTTTGTATCTGCTAATCCTAACGAACCAAAATGAATTACCTTCGATTGGTTTAATTCTATTTGAGAAATATCCGACGCCATCAGAGCCAGATCAGCCGGAGACTTTTCCAGGAATTCAAATGAACGTTCTCCCTGTTCATCAATACTCACATAGGCCAGCCTTGTACTGTGCCCCCTGACAGCTATCAGATAATCGGTATTGATGGAATGTTTCTCCATTTTTTGACGTAAATACTTGCCGAACGAATCGTCCCCCACTCTTCCGATAAATGCTACATTACGATCAAAGTTCGCCAGTCCAACGGCGACATTCGCCGGAGCACCGCCGGCAAATTTTGAAAAATTCTCAGCTTCAGACAATGACCTTCCCGGTTCCTGAGAAATCATATCAATGATTAATTCACCAATACAGATTACATCATACTTTTTCATAAATTTAAATCAATAACGGTTTTCATGCTTTTACGCTGAATCTGGTTTTCAAAGGCCTCCTGAATCCGGTCCAGTGAAAAAGTTTTCACATCGATATCAGCAAGCCGGATTTTTTGGGCAGTGATCAGATCCACTGCTGTCTGAAAAGTAAAGGGGTTTAGAAAAGAACCAGTGATTGTTATATCGTTTCTAAATAATTCATATGGAGACAACAACCAATGCTGATTTGATGGACTGACACCGAAAATAACCAACCGCCCGCCTCTTTTTAGCAAATGATAGGACTGTTCAACAGCGGCACTCGATCCAACACATTCAATGGCAACATCTGCACCACCATTACTAATTTCAGTAAAATTTCTTATCAAGCCTTCATTGTTTGGATCAATGACAATATCCGCCCCGGAATTTTGAAGAATTGCCCGGCGGTTTTTATCGGTTTCGACTAAAATTATCTGTTTGGCGCCGGATAACCAGCATAATTTTAACATCAATAGTCCAATCATCCCTCCACCAATAATTGCCACTGAATCTCCTAATTGGATATTTGCTTTTTGGATACCATAAATCGCACAGGACAGCGGTTCCATCAATGCAGCGTGGATTGGATTTATTGTCGCCGGTATTTGATAACATTGCTTTGCCGGAACCAGGCAATATTCTGCAAACCCTCCGTCAATATTTACTCCAAGTGCGGTCAGGTTTTCACATAAATTAATTTTCCCAGCCCGGCAAAACCGACACTCACCACAATAGATATTTGGATCAACGCTGACAAAATCACCCACTGAAATATTATTAACGTGGGTTCCAATTTCTTCGACAATCCCACAATATTCATGTCCTAATATCACCGGCGGCGTTGATGCTGATTTTCCTTCAAGAATTTTAATATCCGTCCCGCAAATTCCACATGCGGAAACGTTTAATAATATCTCTCTGCTACCAGGCTTTCGCAATGTGCGATTGATCAGTTGAAGTTTTTTTCCGTTATACTCAGCCGCGTGCATCAATTCTCTAACTTTTTAACCCTGAAGTGGCCATACTTTCAATAAAATACCGTTGGAAAAAGGCGTACACAATTACAATTGGTATCGCGAGCAGCGCTGCAGCAGCCAGCTGTGAACTGATCTGGCTTTCGGCCTGCCCGCCTACTTTGAACAGAGTCACCATTTGCGGCATCGTCATTAATTCCCTGACCCGGACAACAATTAACGGCCAGAGCACATCATTCCAACTGCCCATAAACGACAGAATCCCAACGGTAATAATTACCGGTTTGGACAGGGGAAAAAACATTTTAAACAGGATTGTCAAATCACTGCAACCGTCAATCCGAGCGGCATCAATCAAATCCTGAGGAATGTCTAAGAAAAATTGGCGAAATAATAAAATCCCAAACGTGCTGATCATACCCGGTACAATCAATGCCAAATATGTATCTACCCAACCGAATTTAACCATCAGGATATACATTGGAATCAGGGTAATCTGAAATGGAATAACCATGGTAAACAGGATGACACCCAAAATCAATTCGCGGCCCCAAAATCGCAGACGGGCCAGTGCATACCCGACAATGGAACCAAAAAGAACCGCTGAAAACGTCACACATGACGAAACAAATAAACTGTTTAGCAATGCCCGTCCAATGGGAATTTTATTAAAAACAGCCCGGTAATTATCCAATGAAAAATTGGCGGACATCAACCCAATTTCAGAGATTTCCATTTCCGGTTTAAACGTCGCCGACAACATCCATAAAAAGGGATAGGCAAAGATCAAGCCTCCAAAGGCTAAAGTCAAATAAACCCAAATACTGTTTTTCTTTTCCAAACTATTCTCTTTCCACAACTTTTTTCTGGATCAGGATTACGACAAGGATAACAAAGGCAAAAAAGAAACCCAGCGTCGCCGCATAGCCCATATGTCCAAAGTAGAAGGCCTGATTATAAATATAGAGCATCGCTGACAGGGTACTGTTCATTGGACCGCCACCGGTCATGACAAAGGGTTCGATAAACAATGAAAATCCACCGATTGTCGATAATATAATTACAAGTAACATCGTATTGTTTAAAGACGGAATTGTGATATGAAAAAATCGCTGGAATGATTTGGCGCCATCCATTTCAGCAGCTTCATATAAATATTGGGGAATTCCCTGCAATCCAACTAAAAACAGAATGATATACAATCCCACATTCTTCCAGGTCGCCATAATGGCAATTGACGGCATCGCCCATTCGGGACTGTTAATCCAAGGAATCCGTTCGAATCCTAATCCGGTAATTATCAAATTCAGCAAACCGGTTTCATAAGCGTACATTTGCTCCCAGAGAATCGTGATCACTACTCCGGAAACGATCACCGGCATAAAAAACAGCGCCCGAAAGAATCCCCGGAATTTTATTTTCTTATTCAACTGCATTGCAAAAAATAACGCAACAGCAATTTGTAAAGGAATATGAATAGCCAGAAATACCAATGTATTCCGGATAGATTTAAAAAATTGAATATCATGGAACAGACGTACGAAATTTCGCAATCCGACCCATTGCATGGGTGTTACAATATTCCATTTGTGAAAAATTAAAATAAAGGAAAAAATCAGGGGGAAGGCCACAAAAATACAAAAATAAAGTACATAGGGCAGACTCATCAGGTAGCCTGATTTCTCACTGGATTTTATTTTATT
>JAFGXZ010000322.1 GCA_016936335.1 Fidelibacterota bacterium | reverse complement strand
ATTTGATTATCTATTATCCGAACCAGGTATGGTGCGCTGATATAACCTACGTCAGGATGCGTCATGGATTTCTGTATCTGATAGCTATTATGGATTGGTATAGTCGATATGTGCTGGCATGGGAGTTATCCAACACCCTGGATGTTTCTTTTTGTCTGGAGGCATTAAAGCGAGCATTTAAGTATGGAATCCCAGGGATATTCAACACCGATCAGGGCTGCCAATTTACAGCTCAGGATTTCACATCAATCTTAGAAAACAATCAAATCCGAATCAGCATGGATGGTCGTGGCCGGGTATTTGATAATATTTTCATTGAGCGACTTTGGAGAACGGTAAAGTATGAGGAAATTTATCTCAAAGAATATTCAACTGGCATTGAAGTCTACAACAGCTTGAAGAAATATTTTCAATTCTATAATCAAGAAAGATTCCATCAATCGTTGAATTACCAGACACCAAAGAAAGTATATTTTAGTGAAAAATATGAGCAATATTCTAATTGACTTTTACACCTTAACTTTGCTTAATTACTGTCCAAAGAATGGGGGAAGCCTCACAAGTACTAACATTGTCACTTTTTTCATCTTTCCTCCTTTGTGTGTTTTAATAACAACACATTTAATGTTTAGTAACTGTTAAATGACATACACTTTTTCGATTTATTAAAAATCCAACTTGATTATTGTCTTTCCGAACATAAGGAACCGTTGATTGCTCAATTGTCCAATTTGAAAACCGGCTAGTTAGCACCACCTGTTGTTCAATCCAGTTATGATTAAATATGACCAGATGGTAAAGATTATCATTTTGCCACACACCCATTTCTGTACCAATTCCCTCAACAGAAAATATCGGATCCCTGTAAACGGTTTGGTTTATAGCACCATAAATTCGGCTCAGTGTATTTTTCCATTGCTCATTATGGCTGGCAAGAGCAAGCATTTCGATGGGAAAGGTACAGAAATAAACCGTACCTTTTCCCACCGATCGTTCTATAAGAAAAGGAGAACCGCTTGAATCTTCCATGATTACATTACCGGACGTTTTTTTAATGAGACAGTAACTATATTCAGGATCTGAATTGTTTAATGGAATTTGCAGTTTTTCACCACACGTAAAACTGCCCCAATTTTCTTTGACCCTTATTTCAAGAGAATTACTATTATAAAAATCAGGAATCCCAAATTTACAATCTGTTTCAACTCCGGCCAATTTATCCCAATCCAAAACCCAACTATCATTGGCAAAACTAAAATAGACTTTGCCACCGTTTTGGATATATTCATCAATTTGAATCCGCATCGGTTTGGTCATCAATTTCATTCGGGGAATGAACAATACAGGATTTTTTTCAGGACTTATCTGCAATTCATGAGAGAATTGTCCGTTATTTTCCAATTCCTGGGCCGGTTCGAAAACCATCGTGACATCAAGATTTGCTCTTTTCATTAAGGAAAAGGTTTCCAGATACAGATCATACCACTGCTTGAATGCCGGCTGAAACTGCGAAGGATATTCATAGTAATAATTGGAGGGAATAAACAGGGCTGCCGGTTGTTCAATTTGCTGAAATACCAATTGGATTAATTCCGAGGCGATGTTTTTAAATTTCTGAAATTCCTCCGCCGCCGGTTTCAATGTTTTATCCGTTTTGACAATACCAAACCGCTCTTCATAAGTATGATGAGAATACGGTCGTTTGTTCTCGAAATCAAAATCATTCAGACACCAGGACAGGGTACCTTGAGCACCATTTATCAAGGCACTGTAGAATACATTGCGATAATATGCAGCCTGGTTTTTCTCCGAACACAATGTTGTAGATGTCCCAAACTCTTCCACAATTACCGGGAGATTCCATTCCCGTGCCAGACGAGTTCGAAAAGCAGTTGTAAAACTGTGATGCCATGGATTCATTCCCCGGGGATAATAATGCAATCCGACAAAGTCCTGATACTTGTTTAACTTCCTCAGAACAAATCCTGATTGCTCTCCTGTTATTTCCGGTCCCCAGGCTCCATCCCCAATACTTACGGGATGATCCGGATCTTCATCTTTGATTGTTTGTATTATTTCCTTTGCCCACTTCTCGACATCAGCAGCAGCTTGATTACCGACATAATTCGGTAATTCATTCGACAGTAACCATCCTAAAACAGTGGAGTAGGATTTGATTTCTTTTATTACCGAAATTATATATTTTTTTGTTATCGCAATAACGTTGGAATCGCTAATAAAATTCGCGCCGCTTCCCCAACGGACATCCCAGTCTTCACCGGACATATGTCCGACAATAAATGTCGGAAACGTGTACAATTCCCAGGACTCGCACTGATTCATAAAGAAGTGCAGACGTTCAATCATCAGGGCATTCACTCGTTCTGAGCTATCCATAAATGCCGGCATATATAAGAACGGACGACAGCAATTCATCCCAATATCTTTCATCCGTTTTATATCGTCCTGTATCTCCTTCGGATTCCACTCCGTCCACATATTCAATGCCGAAGATGACGGCCAGTAATTCGCACCGAGTAAAAACAGGGTATTACCTTTTTTATCTCTGAACATCAAATCATTACTCCGTGTCTATTCACTACTACTGGTTTCCCGAATTACTGTATCTACTGAAATAATGCGCGTTTGAGGTGCCATTTTGGGATGTTGTATCAATTCATAAAGCAGTTTGTACGCCTCTTTACCAATTTCAAGTTTGGGCACACGAATTGTCGACAATTTTGGTGTACTGAACTCTGCAGTCGGAATATCATCAAATCCAAAAAGAGCAATATCCTGTGGAATTTTTTTCTTCATTCTGTGAACACCACTGATTACACCCAATGCTGTTGTATCGTTGCAACTGAAAATAGCATCAATTTCCGGGTATTTTTCCAGAAGCTGCATTATACCTTTTTCACCGATAGAGCGGGATGTTTCGATATTTTCACAATAGCTGTACCCATTGCCGTTATTATGATTTAAACCATGCTTCTCTAGCGCTTCCCTGTAACCCCGGTAGCGTTCCTTAATTGATGGGTGAAAAAATGTTCCACCCACGAACGCTATATGTTTCCGTCCTGAAAGAATCAGGTTTTCAACAGCCCGAAAGGCGCCGTTATAATTATCAATTTTAATACAGTTAAAATTTTCTCCGGGAATTTCATAATCGATCAGTACAAAAGGAATCTGCTGATGATCCAGATACCGAATCAATGGTTCCGGTACCCGACCAGCCAATGCAACACCATCAACATCTTTATATCTTAAAAAACGGGGTAAATCTTCTCTTGGATCAAACCCTTCCCGTACCGTAGTCAAAAGAATATAATAATCGTTTTTTCGGGCGGCATATTCCATGCCTAAAAAAACCTGGCTGTAAAACATTTCAACTTCAGAGAAATGTCCTTCCCATAAAATAAAACCAAAGTTACCGGTTTGTCTGGTCGCCAGTTTTCGGGCAGAATGAAGTGGACGGTAATTCAGGTCATTAATTATTGTCTGAATTTTCTTTTTTGTCACTGGGGCAACGTAGCCTTTTTGATTCAGCACCAGGGAAACCGTCGAAATGGATACGCCGGCTTTATCTGCGATATCCTTAATTGTTGTTGCCATTATTTTCTCATTTGTTTTATCGAAACGTTTTAATATATTCTATCATCCGTTATTTGTCAAGCTTTTTAATATTATTTTAAGTCTCCGATATTTTCACTATTTTTAACCCGAAACAAATTACCGGAACCCTTCGGTTAATCGATTTAGGAAGCAATGAAAAACAAAAAATATTTAGACGATAGGATTATTTTCGCACCCGACCATATCAGCCGGGACAAATGCCCCATTCATAACAGCACCCGGCTTGAAACATACATTTTAGGTACATTTAATCCCGGCTTTACCCGACTGCCAAATGGCAATCTTCTGCTTAT
>JAFGXZ010000321.1 GCA_016936335.1 Fidelibacterota bacterium | reverse complement strand
CGAAAATATCGATGACATCATAAGTAAAGTCGGTAAGCACATTATCAACGGAAAACCGGACGAAAGCGGATTGTATAAAATTTGTGCTCAGACTCTTACTGTAAGTGATGAAAGTATTGTCATGCCACCACCCGGATCTGGTATCCCGAAGTGGGACCAATCTGACCTGGAAATATTCGCCAAATGGATCGCCGCCGGTGCATTGAATAATTAAATCGTCCCTATCTTCAGACGTATCAATTTAAATTTTACCATTTTTTCCTAAAGAATTTCTGACTCTTTGGTTCAATTGTGAATCAAACAGACAACTATTTACCTGACTTCTTCATCTCAAGATTATGATTTTACTGATTCGAAATTTTAAATTTGTCACGTTAAGGGGAGAATCAACATGTTAAGAAATTATCTGAAAATCGCACTTCGCAACATCCAGCGTCACAAAGGCTATTCCTTTATTAACATTTTCGGCTTAGCTATCGGCCTGACCTGTTGCCTTCTGATATTGCTATGGGTTCAGGACGAGTTGAGTTATGATAAATTTCACACACAAGCTGCAAATATTTACCGTGTCGAACAGGAACAGAATTATAGTGGTAAGTTATACCACGTCAACGTAACACCTTACCCCTGTGCTCCGGTCTGGAAAGAGGAAATACCAGAAATCCTTAATGCAACTAGAATTGCACACATTGGTAGTCGTGCACTCCGCTTTGGTGATAAATCCTTCGTTGAGAGTAATGTTCAGGCGGTTGATCCGGCCTTTTTCACAATGTTCGATTACCCACTCTTAAACGGTGATCGTCAATCGGTTATGGACGAGAAATATTCAATTGTAATTGACGGAGAAACTGCTGAAAAATACTTCGGCGATGAAAATCCCATCGGAAAAATACTGATTTACGACAATCAATATAACCTGACTGTGACCGGTGTATTAAAAAAAGTTCCAGGCAACAGCATTCTGCAACCCAAAATCCTCATTCACATGGAATTGACAAAAGAACTGGGAGAATACGTTGACAGATGGGGCAGTAATAATATTCTTTCCTTTGTTTTACTCCAGGAAAATGCCGCTATTTCCGACGTCAACAATAAAATCACAACCGTTGTCAATAATCATAAAGAAAACAACTCGATCATATTCATGGTAAATCCGCTAACCCGAATTCATCTTTTCGGATTTTTCGGTTTTGACCACAATCCTGTAGCCATTAGGTTCGTTTATATTTTTTCCGTCATTGCCGGATTTGTATTGCTGATCGCTTGTATCAATTTCATGAACCTGGCAACGGCCCGCTCGGCCAACCGGGCCCGGGAAATTGGCATGCGAAAGGTTGTAGGCGCATTCCGCAAAAACCTGATCTTTCAATTCATTGGAGAATCAATTCTTTTATCATTATTCGCGGTATTAATATCGGTTCTCCTTGTTGTACTTTTACTACCGGTTTTTAGTACTATTACCGGAAAAGAGATTCTCTGGAAAGCCCTGTTTAACGGCCAATTCATTATTGGGCTCTTATTTATTACCGTCATTACCGGATTTGTGTCTGGCATCTATCCGGCACTTTTTTTATCAGGATTCAGACCGGTTACAGTCCTTAAGGGCCATCATTCAAGCGGACGTAACCCGCTTCTTCGCCGTATTATGGTCATCATTCAATTCAGTCTTTCAGTTACACTGATCATCGGCACACTGGTAATCTACAAACAACTTCATTATATGCGTTCAAAAGATCTGGGTTTTGATCAAGAGTATGTAATCGCCATTAGTATGCAGGGGGATGTAAAAAACAGTTACCCGGCTTTAAAACAGGAATTGGTTCCGATGTCTGAAATTATTAATGTCACCGCTTCTTCTCATCGACCTACCAACATCGGTAGCAATAGCGGCGGTATTCAATGGGACGGGAAAGATCCAAAAATGGGTATCGTTGTTGGAATGGCGGCAGTGGACTTTGATTTTGTTGAGGCCATGCAGATTGAAATACTAGAAGGCCGGGCGTTTTCGCGGGAATATCCTAACGATGTTCAGGAGAACGATGTAAATGTGTTCATGATCAATGAAACACTGGCAAAAATAATCGGCAAAGATCAGATTATTAATGAAAAAATAAAATTTGGTGTTGAAGGTACTGTCGTAGGTGTGATGAAGGATTTCAATTTTAAATCGATTCATAACAGCATTGAACCGCTGGTACTATATGGTTATCCCAAACATTTCAAACATATTTTAATCAGATTAGCACCTGGTGATTTAACCCAATCTCTGGCTGCCGTGGAAAAGGTCTGGCATCATGTTCTACCAAACTCACCGTTTGATTACCAGTTTCTGGATGAAGATTTTGAATGGATGTACCGAACCGAAACAAGTATGAGCAAATTGGTAAAATACTTTGCAATATTGGCAATCATCATTGCCAGTCTGGGACTCTTTGGCCTGGCATCATTCACGGCTGAACAGCGCATGAAGGAAATCGGCATCCGGAAGGTTCTCGGTGCATCCGTTCAGAATCTTGTACTACTGATGACCGGTCAATTCACCAAATGGGTTCTGATCGCCAACCTGATTGCTTTTCCCGCCGCCTATATCATTATGCAGAAATATCTTGAGCAGTATGCCTACCGAATTGATCTGCCGGTTTCTGTTTTTCTAGCTGCGGGGATTCTCGCGCTGCTTGTGGCGCTTCTGACTGTCAGTTATCAGGCTATCAAAGCTGCAATCATGAATCCGGCCAAAACACTGAAATACGAATGACATAGAATTTTAAAT
>JAFGXZ010000320.1 GCA_016936335.1 Fidelibacterota bacterium | reverse complement strand
TTACTTGGAATTATGGGATCCAGAGACATTGGAAAAACACCAGGAATCTCAAATCCCCCTAGACGATGATTATTATGAAGATTTAGCAGATATCTTATAATCGTTTAAGCGGGCCAAGGTAGATGTCCACAATTCATGTACCAGTATTACTCAAAGAAACAATGCAGGTTCTGGTCTCAAAACCGGACGGTGTGTATATTGATGCTACGCTCGGAACGGGCGGTCATTTTCGTGAACTTTCCACCCGATTAGACCAGAACGCAATCCTCATCGGTATTGATGCTGATCCGACAGTTATCGATCATTGTAAATCAACCCTCAACATACCTCAAAAACATCAATACATTAATTCAAACTTTGAATCTGTAAAAGCAATCTGTTTTCGCAATGGTTATCTGAAAGTTGATGGAATTCTAATGGATTTGGGGCTATCTTCCTTTGCTCTTGATAATCCTTTTAGAGGTCTTTCTTTCTCGGCCGACGGTCCTCTGGACATGCGCTTTTCCCCCACTATCAGCCAGACAGCTGCCAACATTATTAATTATGCCGATATTAATGACCTTGTTCTTATCTTTCAGAAGTTTGGTGAAGAACGTTTTTCCAAATCGATTGCCCGTTCAATTGTGAAAGAGCGTCAGAAATCACCAATAGAGTCTACCGGCCAATTGGCAGCTATCATAAAACAAAAAGCACAACCCCAATATGTCAATAAAACACTGAGCCGGGTTTTTCAAGCGCTTCGCATCGCCGTAAATCGTGAATTAGATGTCTTACAAAAAGCCCTTGAGGACAGTGTCAGCATTTTAAATCCTGAAGGCCGACTGGCGGTCATCACTTATCACAGTCTGGAAGATCGCATTGTGAAACAGTTCTTCAAGCTTGAATCTACCGATTGTATCTGCCCCAGAGAATTCCCGATTTGTCAATGCAATCATAAAGCCAGTCTAAAGATATTAACCCCAAAACCAATTCTCCCAAACAAAGAAGAGATAATTCTGAACTCACGGGCTCGCAGTGCCAAATTACGGGCAGTAAAACGATTGTAACACACTATGAAGAAGAAAAAAATCAGTAAAAATCGTCGTAAGAACATGATCATGTCCTCATTGTTTATTTCTCTGATCGGAATGATGGTATTCTATGTCTGGATTTTCAACTATACCAATCAGCTATATAAGGAAATTGATGTCCTTAAACGCGAGGAAGCCAATCTGGTGACCCAGAATCGGATCACTTCTGTCGAATTAGACCGCCTGGCTCGCGCCGATCGAATTAAACAGATCGCAACCGATGAAATGAACATGTGTACTCCACCCCCGGAAACATTAGCGGTTGTTATTGCAGAATTAACGATAAACTAAAGAAATTAATGTCAGCCCAATTCCAACAAATAAAAAAACGTACACTGCTGATGTCCTCAGTATTTATTCTTTTCTGGGGATTGGTTGCTGGCCGTCTGTTTTCTATTCAGGTGATCAATTCAGATAAGTACCAAACCACGTGTAAACATCAAGCTGATTACCGTAAGACAATCACACCGATCCGGGGTGCTATCTTTGATCGTAATCAAAAAGCACTGACAGTAGACATCGTCCAGTATAATATCGCAATTCATCCCTATCTCCTTGATGATAAGGAAAATCTGGCAAAAGAATTAAACACACTGTTACGACCAAATTATTCAAAGTACTTAAAAGCCTTGAAATCCGATCGTAATTACATCTTAATTGAACGCAACCTACCTCATGACCAGATTCAGGCATTTCTGGATAAGTATCAACATAATAGCGGATTTGCCATTGAACGCCGGATTCAACGGAAATACCCCTTTGGAGAGTTGACCGGACAGATCATCGGATTTACGGATATTGACAATCATGGAATCGTCGGTCTGGAAAAAGAACTCGAACCTTATCTTTGTGGTACGCCTGGCTGGCAGCTGACATTAAAAGATGGCTGGGGCCGTCTGAATAATCGGCCGGATTTGCCCTATCAGGAATCCATTGATGGAAACGACATCACACTTACCATTGATTATGAATATCAGACAATTCTACATGAAGAGTTGATGAATGCTTTTTTAAATCATGATGCCGATAAGGCGCTGGGCATTATCATGAATCCCCAAAATGGTGAGATATTGGGTATGGCAACCATCCCTGGATTTAACCCAAATATTCCCATGAGCTCGCCAGTTTCCTATCAGATTAACCGGGTCGTTACCGATATTTTTGAGCCAGGTTCTACATTCAAAATAATTACTGCTACAGCTGCATTTGATCGAAACAAGGTTCTGCCGGAAGACATTATTGATTGCGAAAACGGCCATATATCAATTGGAAAAAACATTATTCATGATCATAAAAAATATGATCAATTATCCTTTGCCGAGGTGATTAAGAAAAGCAGTAATGTAGGCACGATTAAAGTTGCACAGAAAATTGGAAAGGACGAGGTTTTTAATTATGCCCGTCGATACGGATTTGGGGTAAAAACCGATATTCAGTTTCCAGGTGAACAGGAAGGCATCATTCATCCGTTAAAGGAATGGGGTGAATTAGCATTGGCCCAAGCTGCCATTGGCCATGGTGTCTGCGTTACCGCACTTCAGCTTGCGTACGCTTATGCGGCGATTGCCAATGGCGGTTATCTCATAAAGCCACAATTGGTGAAATCGATCCGGACCAAAGATGGGATTACAATTTATGACGGTAAAACACAATATATCCGACGAGTTGCTTCCTCAGAAACCATGCACACGATGAGGGAACTGTTGCGGATGACTGTTAAGAGTGGTACCGGATTGAAAGCGGAAATAAACGGTATGGCCATTGCCGGAAAAACAGGAACTGCACAGAAAGTTACAGAAACCGGTTACAGTCAAACAGACTACGTTGCGACTTTTGTGGGGTTTTTCCCGGCGAATAATCCAAAACTTCTTTGTGTAATCGTCGTTGATAATCCAAAAGGCATTGAACATACAGGTGGAAATGTCTCTGCGCCAATATTGCGGGATGTATTTACTCGAATCGTTAATCTTTCAGATGATCTCTTCTTCCCCGAAGATCGTCTTCAAACTCCGGATATTAATATCGCAGAACGAAATTCCGAAAAACAGATCTCTTCATCCCAAACTCTTTCGACGGTACCGAACAATTCACGGGTTCAGTTATCAACTTATCAATATTCAAAACGGATGCCTGACTTAAAAGGCAAAACACTCAGGCAAGCGATTTCCATTCTTCAGACACTGGGAGTTGATCCGATTATCAATGGTAACGGGATCGTTGTGTCCCAGTATCCACCAAAAAATACAATAATCAGTAATGATACAGATTGCCGAATTGAGCTTAAACCAAGAGAGAATCAATTTGACTAAACGGATCGAAAAAATACTGGAAAATATCGATTTCACTCTTCAGGGTATTTTACCGGAGAGAATTAAATCTATTAAGAATAATTCCAGGGAAGTTCGCGAAGGTGATCTATTTTTTGCAATTCGTGGTAATCAGGTTGATGGCCATGACTATATTCACCAGGCAGTAATGAATCGAGCCTCGGCAATTATCGCTGAAAAGTACACTGAAAACCTTTCGGTTCCGCAAATAATTGTCAGGAATAGCCGGGCAGCTCTATCCACCGCCGCGGCTAATTATTTTGACTATCCTTCTAAATATCTGAATATAATCGGTGTTACCGGAACCAATGGAAAAACAACAACAGTCTATTTATTGAGTCAAATCTTCAAGTCGGCCAATATTTCCAGAGGCACTATTGGCACGCTGGGATACTCGATCAATGACCAATTTTACACATTGAACCTGACGACACCTGATTCAATCCAGGTTCAGGAAATATTAACAAAAATGGTCGCAGAAAATGTTGAATTCGTTGCAATGGAAGTATCGGCTCATGCCCTTTCCATGAACAGAGTTGATGATATCGAATTTTCCGGTGGCATATTCACCAATATATCCCAGGATCACCTGGATTTTTATGGCGATATTGATCACTATGTAGCTGCAAAAAAGAGACTTTTTGATCTTGTAAAACCGGATGGATATCGTCTATCCAATCTTGATGACGGCTATGCACCGGTGTTTAATTCCACCGGGAATTCCGCACTGTACACCTATGCGCTGAATCAGAAAGCCGATTTTAATTGGAGCAGTGATTCGAAATATAAGACCGGCATCTCCGGTAATATATTGTTTGGTGACAATCAAATTCCCATTAGTACAAAACTGTCTGGGAAATTTAATCTATGTAATATTCTGGCCGCGACCGGGAGTGCCCTCTGTTCGGGAATCAACGCAAATTTTATAACCGATGCATTAAATCAAATTCAATATGTACCTGGTCGGCTGCAGGAAATTTCCAGTCCCGGGTTTCCACGAATATTTGTCGATTATGCTCACACTCCTGATGCAATTGTCAATGTTCTTACCGCCTTACATGACATAGTACCGGTTGATGGCAGACTGATTACCGTTTTCGGTTGTGGCGGAAATCGTGATAAAACCAAACGTCCGCTGATGGCAAAAGCGGCAGCGTCACTTTCCGACATTATTATTGTCACGACTGATAATCCTCGCCAAGAAGAACCGGAAGCGATTATCGATGACGCAATTATTGGTTTCACACCGGATCAGGTTTATGAAAAAATTATCGATCGAAAACAGGCCATCGAATATGCAATTAAAAATGCCAAACCAAAGGATATTGTCGCAATTCTCGGAAAAGGTCATGAAGATTATCAGGAAATTAAAGGCGTAAAACACCCATTCAGTGATGTCCTAATTGTAAATGAATTAATGGAAAACAAATGATCAGCGCTGATTTTATACGACAAACCGGATTGGGTAAACTGGTGAATTTCAATTCAACAGTTTCCAATGTTGTCATTGACAGCCGGAAAGTGACCAAAAAATCAATGTTTATTGCGTTACCCGGTGAAAATACAGACGGCCATCGGTTCATTTTTCAGGCAATTAAGGACGGCGCCGCACTTTGTATTGTTTCACAAGAATGGGCACAGCAGAATAACGTCACCAACCTACCGTTATGGATTGTGGACTCACCGCAAAAAGCACTCCAGGAGTTGTCTAAAAAATGGCGCGAACAATTTGATATTCCGGTTCTGGCCATTACGGGTACCAATGGCAAGACCACAACCCGCGCTATGTGTTCAGCAATTCTGCAGAAAAAATACCGGCTACATACCACAACAGGAAACTTAAATAATCATTTGGGGCTCCCGTTAACACTTTTGAAAATGCGCAGTGACCACGAATTCGGCATCCTGGAAATTGGCACTAATCATTTTGGTGAGATTGCTTTTCTGTGTGATCTTTGCAAACCGTCAGCCGGATTAATTACCAATATCGGTCACGGTCATACGGAATTCTTCGGATCAAAAGAAGGTGTGGCCAAAGCAAAACGCGAGTTATTTGATTCAATGGGTCCAAATGGAACCAGTTTTATAAATCTGGACGATGAATTCATTGCACAAATGAATCCACAAAACCGGAAGATATGTTTTGGTTTCAATGTTGAAAATGCCGACTACAACGGAAAAATCAGCAATTATGATCAAAATGCATGTGCAACGTTAATCATTAATAGTACACTTCATATAAAGTTGAAAGTGCCCGGATACGCCATGGCTCAAAATGCCCTTGCCGCGGTCGCAATCGGAAAAACATTTGACGTTGATGATCAGGATATTATAGATGCACTTGAATCCTTTGACTCCGTCAACCAGCGATTCAATGTCAGCCAGACCAAGCATTGCCGGATTATTAATGACGCGTATAATGCCAATCCCGACAGCACAAAGGCTGCTATCGATACATTTTCAAGAATGGCGGTTCCTGGAAGACGAATATTTGTATTTGGTGATATGTTTGAATTGGGAAAACTGTCTCAGGATTGTCATGAGAAAACCGGTCAGATCATTAACAAATCTCCAATTGATTTATTATTTACATACGGTCCGCTGACACAAATAACCCATAACACTGTTGAAAAAGCCGGAAAGATCGAATGTCGGCATTTTAGTCAAAAACGTGATTTGATTGCTGCGCTCAAAGCTGAAATCCAAGCTGATGATACCCTGCTGATAAAAGGATCACGAGGTAATAAACTGGAAGAAATAATAGAAGGGATTGCTCAGTAAATGTTTTATCATCTTCTTGTCCCACTTAAAAAATATCTAACCGGCTTTAACCTGTTCCAGTATATCACCTTTCGGGCAGCAATGGCTGCCATTACAGCATTACTGATAAGTTTTATCATTGGCCCCTTCTTTTTGAAACTGCTGAAAAAACATCAAATTGGTGAAACAATCCGCGACGATGGTCCACAATCTCACCTTTCCAAAAAAGGGACTCCGACAATGGGTGGGATCATTATCATCTTTTCCGTTGTGATTCCTGTCCTCCTATGGGCCAATCTAAAAAGTACTTATGTGCTGCTGGTTCTACTTGCCACGCTTTGGATGGGCGTAATAGGTTTTCTCGATGATTATTTAAAAGTAATTAAAAAGTATAAGAAAGGCTTGATTGCCCGTTACAAACTTGCCGGACAAATAATATTGGGATTGATTATCGGTGGTTATCTTTATTTTGCTCCTGAATTTGAAACAGTTCGGGGATTGACATCCGTACCTTTCTTCAAAAATCTGGAAATTAGCCTTGGACTGTTTTATATACCCTTCATTGTATTTGTATTGACAGCCGGATCAAATTCTGTTAATCTGACTGACGGTCTCGATGGATTAGCTTCCGGATTAATGGGAATTGCAGCATTGGCATTTGCAGTAATATCCTATGTTTCCGGGCGGACCGACTTCAGCCATTATCTGAACACTATATATCTTCCCGGCAGCGGTGAACTAACGATATTCTGTGCAGCGTTCACCGGTGGAATTCTCGGATTTTTATGGTATAACAGTAAGCCGGCCCAGGTATTTATGGGCGATACCGGTTCATTATCCATGGGAACAGCACTCTGGACTGTAGCAATCCTGTTAAAAAAGGAGATTCTTTTCGTTCTGCTTGGTGGTGTATTCGTAGCGGAAACTCTTTCAGTCTTAATGCAGATCACCTATTTCAAATATACAAAAAAGAAATCCGGCATTGGCAAACGAATTTTCCTGATGGCCCCCTTACATCATCATTTTGAAATGAAGGGCTGGGATGAGAGTAAAATCGTGATCCGTTTCTGGATTATTGGAATCCTGCTGGCGGTTCTAAGTTTAAGCAGTTTTAAAATATTATGATCGATTTATCAACATTACCAATCGATGTTACTGGAAAAGCAGTCAGTGTTCTGGGTGCCGGACGAAGCGGCATGGCAATCGCTCAACTTTTGGCCCAAAATGGGGCAAATGTGTTATTATCTGACTCTCGGCAAATCACCTTCACCGCTCCTCAGATACAAAAACTCCAGTCTCTGAATATCAAAACAGAATTCGGAGAACATAGCAATTCGATTCTTCAATCCGATCTTGTAGTTATCAGCCCCGGAATACCGGGAACTGCTCCGATTGTTCAACAAATCGAAGCGGTAAAAATCCCCATCGTCAGCGAAATTGAAGCAGCATACTGGTTCATGCCTGATGCCAATTTGATAGCTGTAACAGGTTCAAATGGTAAAACAACCACCACGACTCTCATCGATGAGATGTTCAAAGACAGCCAATACGACGCCTATTGTGGCGGCAATATTGGAACTCCTTTCGCATCTCTAATTCCTCAGGCCTTGGAAAATATTGATAAACCAAAGGTATTTATTCTGGAAATAAGCAGTTTTCAGCTGGAGCGGATTATTCATTTCCGCCCAAATGTTGCAATTATTCTGAATGTCACAGACGATCATATGGATCGTTATAACCATGATATCACGCTGT
>JAFGXZ010000319.1 GCA_016936335.1 Fidelibacterota bacterium | reverse complement strand
TACACATTGATACGATTTACTAGTAATTGCAGATGACAACACATTTACCTGAATGACAGTCCTTATCCGATGTGGGTTCAACGATGAACAAGATTCGAAGAAATGTTTCATTTATTTTTGTGTGGATAACAGGGTTTTTGCTGCTTATGCTGTCTGGCAGGCTGCAAGCGTTTCCCAAATTTGATATCAACGAATTTATTGCTGATACACTTACAGTGTCTTTACCGGTGGATTTATTTAAAGTTGATCGTCAACTTAAATTCAAAATTGTTGATGATCGATCTGTACCGGGGCAAATTATTGGTATACAGACCAGCAAGAAATGGAAGTATATTCCGGTCGATCAATACGTTGTCATTCAGAATGAATTGGGTTCGACGTTAGAACATTATTTTCTGCGGGATTCGGTGGATATGAACGGATCGCTTTATATCAAGAATCTGTACCACTGGTACGATGGCAGTCCGGCATTGAGCAAAGGACGGAAATTGAATGCTTATACGGTCCTTGAAGACAGCAGCGGAAATATCGTCAGCGACTGGATCTGGGAATTCACGTTGAAGCCTGCGAAAAAGGAGAAGAGCGAGCTTGTTATTGGCAAATTGATGGATCAATGGCTGACGGAACAGGTCAAATCAGTTCGGGAGGAAAATTTCAACCGGAGTATTTATCCCTATTTGTACCGGCGGCAGCTGATGAACTGGTGGGATGTGGTGCTGTTACAAAACGGTTATATTATAAATGCTCATCTGACGCTGGATTTTCCGGCAGATCAGCAGGAGTCATGGGTGCGTGGTTCTCCGGGCATTTTTTATCGTAAGGGGCGGCACCATCAATCTATTGCGTTTGGTGGAAAAGATCAGCAGTGGTACACCCGCCTTAATCAAAATTTAGTCCTGCGGATAAATGTCTCATATCGTTTTGGTTTCAATAATTTCGATCCCGATAAATATGACTACCTGGATGTCTGGAATATTTTATTAGTGAATTTCAGTGCGAATGCTTCCATCGAATACCGGCCGGTTTACCTGAAAGGATTATTCCTGGGCCTGGGATTACATGCATCGATCAATGTCCTGCCCGAAGTGATTGACAGAGTGGAGCCGGGAATTTTGTTTACTGCGGGGATTATTTTACCGTGAAACGACTATTCGTTTTTAGTGTATTGCTATTATTGATTGTCAGTCCGTTATGGGCGGGCAATATTTCCGGTTATGTCGTTGACCAGGAAACCGGTGAAACCATTATCGGTGTCAATGTCATGGTTGAGGGCAATGGTCAGGGGGCGGCGACGGATGTCAAAGGTTTTTTTATTATCCGGAATTTAGTGGAAGGTCAGCATACTTTGCGTTTTTCGCACATTGCCTACCGGGAATATTTTGGTAATTACCTGATGTCCGGTACGGATATTTTTATCCCGGAGATTGCATTGACGCCCCACTCCATTGAGACCGAGGCGGTGGAAGTTCTCGGGCAACGAGGCTCAATAATTCAAAAAGACATGGACATTTCCAGTTTTGAGGTGGACCCGATCGTGCTGACGGAAATTCCGCAACTCAGTAAGGATGTTTTTCAACTGATGAAACTGTCACCCAGTGTGACGATTTCCGATCCCTTTTCTCCACAGTATTATGTGCGGGGCAGTGATCCCGGCGAAAACCTGGTGCAGCTGGACGGAATGACAATCTACAATCCTCAGCATTTCATGGGTTCCAATGCGGTTTTTAATCCTTATGCAATCAAGAACATCGAAATGCTGGTGGGTGGGTTTGACGCGGAATACGGGGGACGCAATTCATCTATACTGAATATCAGTTCCCGGGAAGGCCATCAGAGCGAAGTTCATGGGGAATTCAGGCCTTCCATATCAGGGCTGTCGGGGGCAATCGAATTTCCGGCGGGTAAAGATGCTACAGCCATGGTCTCCGGACGGATACTGACAGACATTACCATGCAGGTAATGATGGGGTCCGGGAATATTATGATGGATTTCAACGGTGCCTACCAGAAGAGTATTGGAAAAACAAAGTTACGCCTCTCGGGCTTTTATGCACGGGATTACATGGATTACGTGATTGATGACCTGATGATTTTTTTCCCTGATTCAATCTTTGAGGATTTCAGTGAAGGATTTATTACGAATACAAGCAATAATGCCCTGGGAATTCAGAGCAGCACGGTGCTGACGCCGAACCTGCTTTTTGAAACCCACCTCTATTATTCCGGGTCCGATGTGGACAACAAAACCTATTTCAGATATTCCTTTGAGGATACTACGTCGGCAACCGATGTGGCCCTGAATTATAAAACACGGATCGAAAATTCTATTGACGATATGACTGTCAAAGCGAATCTGGCCTGGTTTACATTCCGGAACCAGAGCGTGAAACTGGGACTGGAGATCAACCGCCTGCGTTTCAGTAACCGGCTGGGGAGCTTTGAACTGGAATCGAAACGATCAACCTATTTTACATCGTTTCAGGCTTTTTATCTCCAGGATAAAATCGAGATCGGAAAGCTGCTGTTCAAAATCGGGATGCGTAATTCACGGGATATTAAAAGCGGCGCCTGGCGCCGGGAACCACGGGTATCGGCAACCCTGAAACTGATGGATTTGACATTCAAACTGGCCTATGGTCATTATTATCAATACCTGACGACTATGGATTCCAAAAACAATGAATTTGTGCAGTTCATCGAATATTACAATACACTGAAGGGTTATGATCCGATGCATTCGGTACACCATATTTTAGGGGTCGAAGGAAAAATCACTGAGCGCCTGGATTACTCGCTTACGGCTTATTACAAGGATTTACGCAACCTTTACCACTATAGTTATGAATCCGGCAACGGTTCAAACCGGATTGAGCAGGGCAGTGGAGAATCCTACGGGTTTGAGATTCTTTTTCGCGGCGAAATTGGCAAACTGTCCGGCTGGGTGGGCTACACTTATAGTCACGGATCCCGGAATTACCCATCGGTTCTGAATGGAAAAACAACATTGTTTGATGGCGATCAGCCCCATAACTTCAAGTCTGTCCTTCTGTATAAATTGACAGGAGATATTACAGCGAGTTCGACATTTCAATTCTCGTCGGGTTTTCCAAAGACCTGGGAGACTGGCATGCTGATGCATTATTATTATGACCCGTTGTGGAACGGTTTGGGAGCATCGCCGACAAGCATCACGCCAACGAAAAACAATGTTCGGTACCCATCGCGGCTGACCTGGGACATTGGCTGGAAGAAAAAACTTCGGCAGGGGTTTGGGTACTATCTAGCGGAGTACCTGGGTGCTGAAGACGCGGTGTTCTTCATGACGATCCGCAATCTTCTGTTTCTGCACAGAGATCCACAGTATTATTTCTATTTTCCCGATTACGGATATTATGGTTTTGATTTTGATTTTATTCCCAGCATTTCAGCGGGTTATAGCATCAGGTTTTAGATTATGAAACGATATCCAATCATATTATTGATTCTTATGAGTAGCTCCCTGTACTTATCCATGCTTGAAACCTGTGATCTGCCGACCGATCCGGGGCCGATGCCTAAGAATCTTATTAATGTAACCTATGAACCGGGACTGAATGTGTTTGGTGTATTGAGAGTAGATGGAGATAGTGGCAGTTCATTTATCCATGTGGAAAAAGCCCTGACCACCGAACAGATGTATGAAGAGGCGGACATATTTGATACCACGGCCACGGTCCAAATTACCGATTCGCTGACCGGCGATGTGTTTCTGTTTAAGACGATTGGAGACACGACCTATCGCGGGTATTATTTTAATGATGAATTTATTCCGGAATCCGGCCGGCAATATTCTCTGGAAATCCGGTCCGAAACCCTGCCGACACTGACAGCAGTGACCACTGTCCCGGTCCGACCGGAACTGATTTCGAATACACTGACCATTACAAAGAATCAGGCGGCGTTCCAGTTACAGGCGGCTGCGGGAGTGTATCAGTACAATTGTTATCTCTTTTTCGGAGAAGACTATCTTGAAAAACAGGTCTCGAACAGTGGCGCCGGAATCAAAACAATTACCATTGATATTGCCGATAAAAACAGCTCTCCGACCGGGCTGGTGATTATCAGATATGACCGGAACCTGACGGCGTATTTGAATTCATCCCCCTCCTTTATTCCCCAGACATTCCATGAAATGGTCAACACCGTGGAAAACGGCTACGGCTGTTTCGGATCGCTGGCGGTGACGGTAATTGAATTGTAAATCAGCCACAGATTAGCGCAGATAAGCACAGATCAGATACATTTTACTTTTAAAGAAAACCGCAGAGACGCAAAGATTCCGCAGAGAAAGCAGAGAACTGATGAAGCTCCCGGAGGTTTCCCGATGAATCGGGATAGGTTAAACCTCCGGGAGGTTTCTAACCTCCGGGAGCTTGGAATGAAGTTACCACCGATTCATCACCTTTTCGGCGAAACCGAGGAAATCCCTGAGGATGATCTCCCTGCCGTCATCCAGAATAGCCTTCCCTGTGAAGCGGCCGAAGACCTGGTGCTGATTGGACTGGATTAGCAGGAGTTGGCGTTGGGCTTTCAAAGTACCTCATTTTCAAACCGCTGATATTTATTAAATGTTCTCACGTTT
>JAFGXZ010000318.1 GCA_016936335.1 Fidelibacterota bacterium | reverse complement strand
TATGAAATAATAATCCAGTTTTTGAAACCTAACTTGATTTACCAGAGAGAAATCACCAGGGCCCGCCAACAGGAAGCGATCAACAAAGTACCAATCAGTAAAGGTATTGTGCTGGAAAATGAAAAAATTGTTGATGCCAATACAAAAATAACTCCCGAGATATCCCGAAAACTGGAATCCATGTCCAAGGAACGAATTCGGCGATCGAATATTCGCGGTGGATTACGAAAAAGTTTACCGGTAATCGGCGATCCTGTTATTTTTCTTGGACAGGTTCTCCTGGTTGCAATTATATCACTATTTTTAATCACCTTCCTACTCTCATATCGGCCATCCATCGTCAAAGATCCCAAAATGGTCATTTTACTCGGAATCATTTTCATCATTGAAGCCGGATTTACTACAGTCTTTGTCCAGAAATTCAGTATTTCCGAATTTGCTATCCCTATTACAATCGCAGCGATGACATTGACAATTCTCTTCGACAGCAAGATTGCTTTTGTTGGGGCTGCAACAATTACACTGATTGTCGGTGCACAATTACGAGGCAGTTTGGATTTTATTATTGCTTCCATCTTTGTAAATTCCTTCGCAATTTATTCTGTCAGAAAACTGCGCAAACGCAGTCAAGTATTTCAAGCAATCATTTATATCCTGTTGGGATACGCGATCAGTATCGGCGTTACCGAGATGCTAAAATATTCGTCGGTCACAGAAATGACCGATAATTTAATCTACGCCAGCCTGAATGCCTTTTTATCACCCTTTTTTGCCTATGGTCTGATCAGTCTGCTGGAGATGATTTTCGGCATCACAACCGATCTGACTTTACTAGAACTTGCTGATTTTAATCATCCCTTGTTAAAGGCGTTATCCAAAGAGGCGACCGGAACGTTTACTCATTGTGTGACCGTTGGTAATCTGGCCGAGGCTGCAGCTGATTCTATTGGTGCAAACGCTTTACTTGCTCGTGTAGGCGCTTATTACCACGATATCGGTAAAATAACCAAACCGGAATATTTCATCGAAAACCAGGCCTATGATAGCAATAAACACGATAATTTGGCGCCCAATCTAAGCGCGTTAATAATTATCAATCATATTAAAGAGGGACTGCGGCTCGCAAAAGAGTATAAACTGCCCAAAGCAATTATGGATTTCATTCCAACACACCACGGTACAACCCGGGTCGAGTATTTTTATAATAAGGCTAAGGAAAAATCCGGTGGCGAATCTGCAATCAACGAAAATGACTTTCGTTATCCCGGTCCAAAACCACAAAGCCGGGAAACCGGAATTCTGATGATTTGTGAAACCATCGAAGCCGCTTCCCGTTCACTTGAGAAACCAACACTCGGCAACATTGAAAAAATCATCGATTCGATCATCGATAATCGTCTTCAGCAGGGTCAGTTGGACGAATGTCCTTTAACCTTCTCCGATCTGAAAAAGATTAAAGGCGATATTAAGACCAATACCGGAATACTGCCGATTTTAAAAGGCATTCATCATTTACGGGTAGAATATCCCGGACAGGATAAAGAAATCCCCATAAAACCAACGAAGGTCAAATCCACCAAGACCATTTCCTGATGCCGATTCTAACGATCAGCAACAACTATCCGAATTTCCAACTGCTATCGCCGATGGTCGAAATTATTCTCCAAAAAATTACTACCGGTGAAAGGAGAACAATTGAAAAAATATCCATCATCGTCAGTGACGACCATACATTGAATCAATTGAAAAAACAATACTTCAATGAAGATGTTTTTACGGACACAATCAGTTTTAATTTTAATGAAATTAATCAGGCCATCGATGGGGAAATATACATCAGCATTGACCGGATCCGGGAAAATGCTGAGAAGTTCAAAACCGGTTTTCAGAGAGAATTGGCGTTGGTTATCATCCATAGTATTCTCCACTTGATCGGTTATGAAGATTATTCGCCCGAAGACAGACAACAGATGGATAGGATACAAAAACTTTACCTGGCACAGGTACCCTTAAAACGATTATATAGAATCCGGAAAAAATAATGACCGAAAACTCACCCCTCAATGACCAGCTCAACAGACTTATTTCGATTGTAAAAACCTTACGAGGCCCATCGGGTTGTGAATGGGACCGCGCCCAGACCTCAGAATCACTATCGCCCTATTTTCTTGAAGAAGCCTTTGAAACGATTGAAGCCATTCATGAAGGTAATCAGAATACATTAAAGGAAGAACTGGGTGATCTTTTATTGCATATTGTTTTTCAGGCTGATATTGCCGAAGAGAAGGAACTGTTCACCCTGACGGATTCGTTAAAAAATATTTGTGATAAGCTGGAACGCCGTCACCCCCATGTTTTTGGCGATGTAATCATTGAAAGTATCCGCGACATCAAACAAAATTGGGAAGAAATTAAATTAAAGGAAGGGCGCAAATCTTTAATGGAAGGCTTGCCCAAAACCCTTCCTGCATTGCTTCTAGCCCGTCGAATTCAGGAACGGGCATCGCAGGTCGGCTTTGACTGGGATCAAATCGATTCAGTCTGGGAAAAAGTTCATGAGGAACTGGATGAGCTAAAGCAGGCATTGAAAAAATCCGATAAAGCTGCCATAAATATGGAATTTGGCGATTTGCTTTTTTCGCTGGTTAATCTCTCCCGTTTTCTGAGTATCAACCCGGAAAAGGCCCTGAATGCAAGCTCCAGGAAATTTGTCAAACGATTTCAGTATATTGAAAACGAACTGAATGGCAAGAAACAACACCTGAAGGATACATCGTTGGAGGAAATGGACAAACTCTGGAATGAAATTCGTTCTGCCGGCAAAAATCCAAAGAAATAACCCGCTTTTATCTTTTTTTTTAAAATATTTCTGAAAAGGTCTTGAAGCTTAGCTTTCAAAGGCATATATTGAATTGTAAGGTCTTTGAAATTTATCCTGCAATGGCATATCCTATATTTTTAGAACCAACACTTTAAATATGGGAACTGGACTTCGGGCGTGGAAAGTATGCCCCCTCGTCGGGGAAACTTGAAGCGTTCGGGAGGTACCCACCGTGATTAGCACGGTTCTAAAAACGTACTGCCATTGCAGGATATTTACTTGAAGATATAACTATTATTCGCTTTTTATCGTTGCTGAGGAAATAATGTGGATTTCCTGACTGAGATCATTAAAATCCTTAGGTGATATTTCAAAATGAACTGAAGCTGTATCCGGCGTAAACACCGGCTGAACCGACAACCTATATTTCCTGAGAATATGCATTACGTTCGAATAATCACTCAAATCACACTGAACAGTCACCAAGGCAATTGATGTGTGTTTTTTTCTTCCGGCAAGTTCAAGGGCTTCGGCTGCGACTCCGCCATAAGCCCGGACTAATCCGCCAATACCAAGCTTGGTGCCACCGAAATACCGAATAACCACACATAAGACATTTGTGAGATCACATCCTTCAATTGCTGCTAATATAGGTGTTCCCGCGGATCCGCGCGGTTCGCCAGCGTCAGAACTATAGCCAAGGGAATCGCCGCTTTGATCAATCCGGCAGGCCCAGCAGACATGGGAGGCTTTTCGGTGTTCCGACTCGACATCGTTGACAATTGTCACGGCCGCCTCCCGTGATTCAACTGCATACACCCTCGCAATAAACTTTGAGCCTTTGATTTTATGAGTGATTTCGGACGGTTGTTTGATTTGATAATTCAAAAAAATAGTAGCTTTAATTAATAATTGTAAACTTGCGCACCACTTCGGAATCATCAGCCAGCAGACGCAAAAAATAGATACCCGAACTAATGTTGTGGATCTGCAATTCCGCGGATCTGATTTCTAAAAGCAGAATTCCCGGATTGAGATTTTCTCCGTCAATAAT